>JABMQG010000522.1 GCA_013203365.1 Planctomycetota bacterium
ACCCTCTGCCAGGGCAGCGACTTCGTGACGTTGCACACGCCGCTTGGGAAGGAAACTCGGCACATGATCAACGCCGAGACGCTGTCGTGGATGAAGAAAACGGCGTATCTCATAAACACATCTCGTGGCGGCATGATCGATCACGAGGCCCTTGCGGGCGCCCTTCGTAGCCGGCAGATCGCCGGCGCCGCAATCGACGTCTACGAGAATGAGCCGCCGGCCCCGGACTTTTGCCTGCTCGGCCTGGACAACGTTCTTCTCACCCCTCACATAAGCTGGTACAGCAAGGAATCGGAGTGGGGAGTTCGTAAGAAGATTATGCAGGACATTGGCATGTTCCTCGACGGGACCGGCCCGCGTATGCCGGTCAATCCGGAGGCGTTGACGGAGAGAAAGGTTACATAGCCATGGCGACGAATCGCCTCACGCACGTTTCGACACCCCTGCCCGGGCCTAAGTCGGCCGAGTTGATCGAGCGTTGGCATCGGGTGGAGGCCGACACGACCGGTTTTCAGGCGCCGGTGGTCTGGGACAGCGCCGAAGGGGCGGCCGTCACGGACGTAGACGGCAACCGCTACATTGACTGGACCAGCGGCGTTCTGGTGACGAACCTCGGTCACTGCCATCCCAAGCTGGTCGAGGTTGTCCGTGCCGCGGCGGGGCGGCTTATAAACAACTACGAATGCCCGACTGAATCGCGCGTCTTGGCGGCGGAGGCACTTGTAGCGCACTTGCCGAGGCACCTGGACAAGTGTTTTTTTCTGACTACCGGTAGCGAGGCCACCGAGGCGTGCATTCGCATCATGAAGCGCAAGACCGGTTGCTTCGAGGTGGTAGGCTTTCACGGCAGCTTTCACGGTCGGACCTTTGCGGCCGCCAGCGTGGGCGGTTTGGCCGGGCCGAAACGTGGTTACGGCCCGTCGGCACCTGGTGTGATTCGCGTGCCGTATCCGTACCTGTATCGCAGCCCCGTTGGTGGCGGGGAAGAAGGCCTCATTGACTATTGCATGACCATGCTTGAAGAGACGGTGCGCAGTTGCTCGGCCGGCTCGCTGGCCGGCGTGATGGTCGAGCCCTATCTCGGTTCCGCCGGGTTCATTTTTCCGCCGATCGGATACCTTAAAGCGTTGGAGCAGTGGGCGCGTGACCGTGGGATTCTGTTCGCCCTGGACGAGGTGCAAAGCTCTTACGGCCGGACGGGCAGGATGTGGGCCATGGAGTGGGAGGATCTCAAACCCGATCTTATCGCCATAGGCAAAGGCATAGGCAATGGCATTCCGACCTCGGCTGTTGCCGCTCGCGGCGAGGTGATCGGTTGCCTGGGAAAGGGCGAAATGAGTTCGACCGCCGGGGGCAATCCGGTCTCATGTGCGGCCGTGTCGGCGGTGCTGGAGGTTATGGATAGCGAGAACATCGTTGAGAAGGCCCGTCGCATGGGCGAGCTTATCAAGGATCGGCTGCTTGGGATTCAGGAGAAGTCTCGCTTTCTCGGCGACGTGCGTGGCATGGGTATGGTCATGGGTCTTGAGCTTGTCACGGACAAGAAGACGAAGGCGCCCGCGGCCGATCTTACGAAGCAGCTCATTTGCCGGTGTGCGGAGAACGGGCTTTTGGTCGGTTCGGTGGGTATTTTCGGCAACGTAATTCGTGTCGCCCCGCCGTTGACGATAAGTGAGGCCGCCGCTGACGAGAGTTTGGAGATCATGGAGCGGTCGCTACTAAGCCTTCAGGACTAGGCCAATGCAAATTAGCCCAGTAGACATTCGCAAGGCGATTGGCGGCCGGGTTGAAGACGCCCGTCGTCTGCTGGTGGAGCTTGTTGCCACTGTTTCGCTGCCCGGTGCGGAGTCATCTGCGATGGACGTGGCCGCGGAGGCCTTCGGGTCCGTAGCGGAGGTTGAGTCCGTCGATTTGCACAACCGGCTTCGGGACGATGAGCATTACAGCGACGTGATAGCCGACCTTGACTACGAAGGGCGGCGAAACCTGCGTGTGGTTTTGCCTGGCGCCGGCTCGGCTGAGGCCCTTTTGCTCAATACTCACATCGACACGGTACCTCCGTCGTTGTCGCAGCAGCGCGGCTCAGATGAGATGCCGGTTTCGCCAGGTAAAGTTGTCGGCCGGGGCGCATGCGACGCCAAGGGCCAGGTGGCGACGGTGTTTCTCGCAATGGCGGCGCTGAAAGATTTGGGCGTTCGACCACGTGGCGACCTGATCGCCCACATTGTTGTGGAGGAGGAGGCAGGCGGCAACGGCACCCTGGCGATGGTCCGCAGGGGCGAATCGGCCGGCGGGTGCATCGTGCTGGAGCCAACCGAGCTTCGCATCCTGACGGCGATTCGCGGGGCGGTTTGGTTTCGCGTGAGTTTGCGAGGCCGGTCCGGGCATTCCGGCCGGGCGGGGGCGACCCGCAGCGCGCTGGGCATGGCTGTACGGGTGATCGAGATACTCCAGGGCTATCACGATAGGCTCTTGAGTGAATCTCGCGGCGAGAAGATGTTCGCTGGGTATCCGGACCCCATGCCCTTGACCGTCGGCAAGTTGCATGCAGGCGTATGGCCGGCGGCCGTCGCCGGCGAAGCACAACTGGAAGGGGTTCTTGGCCTACTGCCCAACAAGAGTGCCTCGGAAGTGATGGATGAAGTGGCCAGCGTCATAAGCCGTGAGGGCGGGTCGGAGATAGCCGATAACTGTGACATACATTTCACCTATCGCCACGACGCGTCGGTATGTTCGCCGGATGAGCCTATTGTTGGACGGCTTTCGGCCGCCTTGGCGGCGGCGGGTCGGCCGGCGGAGATTGGGGCCATGACGGCCTCGTGCGACGCTTGTTACTACAACAACCTGTTATCCATACCGACCGTGGTGTTTGGCGGCGGGTCGCTTTCGGTGGCTCACAGCGACGACGAGTACATGCCTTTGGACGAGCTTGTCACCGCCGGTGAGACACTAGTGCACCTTGCGTGCGGCTTGGGAGGCTCGGAGGGGCTATGAAAGCTTTGGTAAAGACTGAAAAGGGCGTCGGCCACTTGGAGTTGCGGGACGTGCCGATTCCGGCCTGCGGACCTGGCGAGGTATTGCTGAAGGTGCTGGCCGCCGGGGTATGCGGGACGGACTTGCACGTTCGTGACGACACGTTTCCCTACTGGCCGCCCGTGATTCTGGGCCACGAGTTTAGCGCCCGGGTGGTTGAACTTGGCGAAGGGGTAACACTGGTCGCTGAGGGCGATCGCGTGGTAGGGGAACCGCACACCTTATCCTGCGGGTCCTGCTATCTGTGCCGAACGGGGAACATACAGATTTGCCCGGCCAAGCGTAGCCCGGGTTGGGGGATCGACGGCGCGATGGCCGAATACATGGTCATGCCGGAGGTGCTGCTTCATAAATTACCTGAGGGTGTCCAGGACACAGTTGGCGCGGTGATTGAACCGGTTGCCAACGTGGTTCATGACGTATTGGAGCGTGCCACGATTTTGGGCGGCGACACGGTGGTTGTAATCGGCCCTGGGCCCATTGGCCTGCTTGCCGCGATGGCCGCCGACAGCGCAGGGGCATGCCGGGTGATTGTTATCGGAGTTGACGCGGACGAATCGCTAAGGTTGGCCAAGGCTCGTGAGTTGGGCTTCAGCAGTGTCGTCAACGCCCAGCGGCAGGACGCGGTAGCCGTCGTAGCCGAGCTGACCGGCGGCGTTGGCGCCGACGTTGTTGTGGAGTGCAGCGGATCGGTTGGCGGGATCGCCTCGACGGTGGGGCTGGTTCGCAAGAAAGGTCGAATCTGCGCGATAGGTTTGCCCAACTCTTCGCCCACGCCGTTTCCGTACAAGGAGGCGGCGTTCAAGGTTTGCGACGTCATGTTCTGTTTGTCCACCAGCTATACGAGTTGGGGCCGGGCGATCAGCATGGTAGCGACCGGCAAGATTCGAGCCGGTGAGATCATCACACATACAAGCCCGCTGGAGCAGTGGGAGTCGGTCTTCGACGACATTGACCGGCGGCTGGCCATCAAGGCCGTTTTTATACCGTAGAAGTGGAAGGTACGACCGCAATGGCGAATAAGGGGACGATACGCTTCGGACTGCTTGGCGCCGGGCTGGTGGCCCAGTTTCACGCCAAGGCGATACAGGCGGCCGCTGGTTGTGAGCTCGTGGCAGTGGCCGACCCGATTGCCGAGCGGGTCAAGCTGATGGTGGATCGGTTCGGCTGTGGGGGTTGTTCGTTGCTGGATGAGTTGCTCGCCGACGAGACGATCGACGTGATCAACGTGCTGACGCCGAATCACCTGCACTGCGATGCGACGTTGGCGGCGGCGAAGGCTGGCAAGCACGTGCTGGTGGAGAAACCGCCCGCCATGAGTCTGGCCGACGTTGACCGGATGATTGCCGCGTGCGACCGTGCCGGCGTAAAGCTCGGGGTGGTGTTGAATTGCCGGGTTCGCAAGGCGGTGCAGGCGATGAAAAGTGCGATGGCGGAGGGTCGGTTCGGCAAGCTATTGCGTGCCGACGCGAACATGAAGTGGTATCGCACGACCGAGTATTATCTAAGCGACGGCTGGCGCAGCAGCCGGCGGAGCGGCGCCGGGGTCACGGTTCAGCATGCGTTTCACTACATTGATCTTCTGCTGTACCTGATGGGCCCGGCGGCGCGGGTGCAGGCCCGAATGACCAACGCGGCCCATCCGCAGGTTCAGTTGGAGGACACGCTTGCGGCTTTTATTGATTTTTCCAACGGCTCGGAGGGTACGGTCGTGGCGTCTACGGCGTTGTGGCCGGGGATGGACGTTCGAATCGAGTTGTACGGCGAAGCCGGCACGGCAATCATGGTTGGCGAGCGGATGGATACGTGGGTATTCAGGGATGAGCGCCCCGGAGACGAGGAGATTCGCTCGTTGGGTCGCGGCGTGGTCGCCACCGGTGCTACGGGGCCGGCGGCCTTGGATTTTGCGGACCACCAGGTCGTTATAGAAGGGATGGCCGCCGCCGTGCGGGACGACGTCGATCCGATAGTATCGGCCGGCAGCGCGAGGGTTACGCTGGAGGCCGTCCTGGCGATGTATCAGTCGGCGGCCAGCGGTCAGGCGGTTGAGTTGCCCGTTGAGAACGAAGAGTTGATCTGGCAATAGATTGGGCTGCCGCGTTTGCAGGAGATTTGGAATCATGCCGAAAGACTTACCGAAGACAATCGAGTCCGTCGCTCAGTTGATGGATGTGATGACCGAGCCCTGTGCCGGCGTAACCAAGGCGGTCAAACAGCTCGGGGATGAGTACCTGGTTCTGGGCGCCGGGGGCAAAATGGGCCCTGCGCTGTGCCAGATGCTTCTGCGAGCCGGGGCCGGGAAGGTGGTAGCCGTGGACTTGTTCCCGGCGCCTGAGGTTCGTGATTACCTGAACGGCATTGGGTGCGAGACGATCGCATGCGACCTGCTGGAGCACGGCTGCTTGGCGAAGTTGCCCGATTCGCCCAATGTCTTCATAATGACCGGGTTCAAGTTCGGCGCCACGGGGAATGAGGGGGCGTTATGGGCGATGAACGTGCAGTTGCCAGGGCGGATTGTCGAGCGATATCCAACGTCGCGGCTCCTGTTGATGAGCTCGGGCAACGTGTATGAATTCACGGCTGTTTCCGGCGGCGGGGCCGCCGAGTGCGACCCTGTAGGTCCGGTCGGCGAATACGCCCAGTCCCGCCTAGGGGGGGAGCGCGTGTCGAAATACATGGCGGACCGGCTCGGCGCACACATGGTTATCGTCAGGCTCTTCTACTCGGTGGAGATGCGATACGGCATCCTCCACGACCTTTCAACGGCCGTCAGGGACGAGCGGCAAATAGACCTGGCCATGGGGCACGTCAATCAGATTTGGCAAGGCGACGCGGTGGCGTACTTGATAAAGCTGCTTTCGATCGCCGACTCACCGGCCAAGACGGTGAACTTGACGGGGGCGGAGATACTCTCGGTACGGCAGTTGGCGGAAATGATTGGCAAGCGGATGGGCAAGACGCCAAAGCTGAACGGGGCAGAGGGCAGCACGGCCTTGTTGGGCAACAGCGGGCAGGTATTCTCATTGTTTGGAAAGCCGGCCGTATCTGTCGAGCAGATGCTGGACTGGATCGTGCCGTGGGTTCGCGACGGCAAGGGGAGCCTGGGCAAACCGACGAAGTACGAGCGTCGCGACGGCAAGTTCTGATAAGCAATAGTCTTGGGTACTGCGTCAGTCCCCAAGCTGTTGGCGCAGCGTGTTGAGGTAGGGGTAGAATCTCCTGCCTGGGCAGTCGGTGCGTGCGTTTGGTGCGTCGCGGTGGCCGATGACGTTCTGGGGCGAGATGCCATACCGGTTTGCCATGAAACTGACGAGCCTTTGCAGTGAATCCAGCTGATTGGCCGACGGCATTCTATTCTGGAAATTAC
>JABMQG010000523.1 GCA_013203365.1 Planctomycetota bacterium
GCGCTGGCGGCCTGGCCGTTTGTGCTGACCCAGGACGAACAGGTCACCGAATTGGCCCTTATGGCGTTGCACAGCGGCCGGAAAGAACTCCAAGGCTTGGCTGCGGCGAGAATCATGGCCGGAGGTGTAGACGTAAATCTCACCGAGCACCTATTAGGCTCGCTGGCAGAGATAGCCGAACCCGTCCGCGGTATCGTGGGGCAGTTCCTTGCCTCGGATGGCTTCGATCGCTATTGGCGCAGCTACAAACGGCTGGATAAGACCGTTCGCGCCGCCGCGGGAAAGGCGCTGTTGAAGCTCGACGGCCGAGTCGCCGATCTGGTGGCCGGCCGACTGGCCGGACGCGATGTCGGCGAACAGTTACAGGCGACCCAGATAGTCCGGCAACTCAAGCTCGCCGGCCGATTTCTCCAGCCGCTGTGCCGCCTGGCACGCCACGGCAACGTGAAAGTGCGGTCGGCCGCGACGGCTGCGCTGGGAGAGGCCGAGGGCTTCGACGCACGTACTGCCGTCGCCAGGTGTCTGGACGACACAGACCCGCGGGTGCAGGCTAACGCCGTCGAGGCCCTGGCTATGCTTAGCGAAGACGCCTCGGCCGTCGCCGACAAGGTCGCCAGCCCGTACAATCGCGTGCGGGCCAATGCCACCAAGTGGCTGCTGCAACAAGGCTCCCCCCAGGCAGAGATGGCACTGGCAACCATGCTGACCGACATTCGGCCACCGCACCGCATAAGTGCCCTGTGGGTGGTCAAGAAGCTCAACTACGAGCCGGCCGCCGACATCGTGCAACGAATGGCGATGCGCGATGAGGAACCAGCCATCCGGGCCCGCGCAGCCGAATGTCTAAAAACTCTCAAGGCCACCCAGGCGGAGGAGGTAGTCGCGTGACGGCCTTGCTGGCCAATCTGCTGAACAATAACAACGAGGCGCTCCGCGAGCTGGCTAAATACATGGTCAAAAAGGGGCCGGGCTCGCCGGGTATGCTGGTGCTGTTGCTGGGCGTGATCGTAATGAGCGCCACCGCCGTGTACATGTGGCGATGGCTGCTACGCCGCCAAAGAGAGCCAAACTCGAGGGCACTGCTTCGCATGGCCGCCTGCGAAATCGGCTTGTCCAAGGACCATTGCCAACTGCTGTGGCGGTTGGGGCAGACCGGGGGCGTGGAGCCGGCCATCGCATTGGTGAGCCCACGGCTCATGGTGCACCTGGTCGATCGAAGCGAAAAAGCCGGACTGCATCTCAATACCCAACAGGTGGCCAAACTTGGCCAAATCCTCGACGCCGTCACCGCTGCTGCCTGCCAGGATCGAAAGCACAAGTGAGAACAATGAGGCGTCGCCCCAAGTCGCCGCGTCGGCTCGGCTGCCAATGAAGGCGAAGCAGGCAACCCGGCCTTTCTTGCCGATGCCCCCTGATGACGCCAGATGACTCCAAAGCAAGCCGATGGCAGGGGCATTGCTGTTAGGGGCTCTTACATAATAATCGCCTGCGACTTCACGCGAACAGCTAATGCGATTATAATCCCGATGTCTTACATGCGTGTTGGAGTATGCAATAATGCCCTTTTATGAATATCGTTGCGATGAATGTCACGCGGAGTTCCAAACATTCGTAAAGACCATGGACCCGGCCTGTCCACGCTGCCCCAAATGCCGGGGCAAGAAGGTCAGCCGTAAGCAGAGCGTCTTCGGTGTCGGCTCTTCCCAGCCGGCGCAGTCGGCACAGCGGTGCTCTTCCTGCCAACAAAGCGGAAGCTGCCCCATGGCACAATGACTTGGCCGGCGACCGCCGCCGCGACGCTAGCGCAAAACCGCACGCGCCGGCCCGTCGACTCGATTGGCCTGTTTGCCGGAAATATCGATGCATCGGTACAAAACCAAAACACTATTGATTGTTCCACTGACGCAGACGAACCCCGCCTCTATGCGCAATGCGATACACACCGCCGTCGCTTCCGGAGCCGACGCCGTGGAACTTCGCCTGGATTACCTCACTGATGCCTCCGACGCCGCACTGCATGTGCTGTTGAAAGATCCCCCATGCCCGGTCGTCCTGACCTGCCGGTCGGCCGCCGAGGGCGGCCTCGGCAGCCGAGGCGACACCGAAAGGGCCGAGCTGCTGACCAGGGCCGCCACGATGGCCGGCCAATGGGTTGACTTCGAGCTGGCATCGCTCGACTCGGCCGGCCCGCTGCTCGATGTGCTGGCCCCGGCGGGGGAGCCCAGCGAAGCCGACACCCGCCCCAGACTGATTCTATCC
>JABMQG010000051.1 GCA_013203365.1 Planctomycetota bacterium
GGTCATCGCCCCGGACGGCCGGACCACGATGTATGGCAACGTCAGGCCGGCGATGGTCGAACAGATCCTGCGCCGGCACGTTCGGCCAGTTGGAATAACGGGCTGGACCCTGTCGGGCCTGCGTCGGCTGTGGCGGCTTCTCAGGAGCGACGAGGCCTGGGAAGACCCGGCCGAGCATGTCGTCGACCACACAGGCGAGGCGGGTAAGTTTCTCGCCGGGCAGCAGCGAATCGTAACGGACCAGGCCGGTCGAATGGACCCTACGGACATAGACGAGTACCGCGCCAACGGGGGCTACAAGGCCCTGGCCCGTGTGGTCGCCGAGATGTCGCCGGAGGCAGTGATCGCGGAGATCGGCGATAGCGGTTTAAGAGGCAGAGGGGGTGCGGGCTTTCCTTCCGGATCGAAGTGGCGGCTGGTCGCCGACCAGCCGGCAGGGCCGAAGTACGTCGTATGCAACGGTGACGAAGGCGACCCCGGGGCGTTCATGGACCGCATGCTGCTGGAGGCTTATCCTCATCGCATTTTGGAAGGGCTGGCGATAGCCGCCTACGCCGTGGGTGCCGAAGGTGCAATTTTGTACATCCGCCAGGAATACGCCCTTGCCGTCCGGCACGTTGCCGAGGCGATTATGCAGGCGGAGTCGGCCGGGCTGCTGGGCGGCGGCATATTAGGGACGAATTTCTCGCTGAACGTGCGGATCACCCAAGGGGCAGGCGCGTTCGTGTGCGGCGAGGAGACGGCCCTGATAGCCTCGCTGGAAGGCAGGCGTGGTACGCCTCGGCTTCGACCGCCTTACCCTGCCGAGTGTGGCCTGTGGGGCAGGCCGACTCTGGTCAGCAATGTCGAAACGTTCGCTTGCGTGCCGTGGATCATCACGAACGGGGCGCAGTCGTTCGCCAAACTCGGTACCGCCGGCAGCAAGGGGACCAAGGTCTTCTCGCTGACCGGAAAGGTCGCCAGGGGCGGTCTGATCGAAGTGGAGATGGGAACGACCATCGGGCGAATCGTCAACGACCTTGGCGGCGGCGGCAAGGACGGGCGTAAGTTCAAGGCCGTGCAGATCGGCGGGCCGTCGGGCGGATGCATCCCAGCCGAGCTGGCAGATACGCCGGTGGACTACGAGGCACTGGTGAAGGTTGGTGCGATGATGGGCTCAGGGGGTTTGGTCGTGCTGGACCAGACCGACTGCATGGTGGATATAGCCCGCTATTTTCTCCAGTTCACGCAGAATGAATCCTGCGGTAAGTGCACTTTCTGCCGAATAGGCACCAAACGCATGCTGGAGATACTCAACCGCCTGTGTAATGGGCAGGGCCGGGCGGAGGAGCTGGTCGAGCTGGAAGAACTGGCCGGGCATATCCAAGCCGCCAGTTTGTGCGGGCTGGGACAGACTGCGCCGAATCCCGTCCTGACGACGTTGAAGTATTTCAGGGACGAATACGAGGCTCACCTCGCCGGATTCTGCCCAGCGGGTAAGTGCACGGCCCTTATCAAGTACAGTGTTACGGATGACTGCATCGGCTGCACCAGATGCGCTCAGGTATGCCCGGTGGATGCGATTGAAGGTCGGCCGTACGAGAAACACCACATAGACATGAGCAAGTGCACCTGCTGTCATATGTGCGTGCCGGCGTGCCCGACCGAGGCGATTCGCGTGGACTGACGCCCTTGGTGGTACCTACTTCGACAGGCGATTGAAAAGATGCCGCGTGTGACGATTGACGGACAGACGATCGACGGGCCGGCCGGCAAGACGATCTTGTGGGCGGCGAAGCAGTTGGGGATTGCCATTCCCACGCTGTGCCACGCCCCGAGATTGCCGGCGTCGGCTTCGTGCCTGGCCTGCGTGGTGCGAGTGGTTGGCCGACGCACGCTGGTACCGGCTTGCGCTATGCCTATTCACGACGGGATGGAGGTGGTCACCGATTCGCCGGAGATTCGCGCCGCCCGGCGTGTGGCGGTTGAACTGCTGCTGTCGGACCATCTCGGTGAGTGCCTGGCCCCGTGCGAATTGGCCTGCCCGCTGCACTGGGACATTCCGGCGTTCATGGCGGCGTTGCGAAATGGGGACCTGTCCGCAGCAGCGGCCGTGGCCCGCGAGGGGCTGGCTCTGCCCGGCGTGCTGGGCTGCATTTGCAGCGCGCCTTGCGAGAAGGTATGCCGGCGAGGCGATCGTGACGGTACCGTTCAGATCCGCCGGTTGCACCAATACGCGGGAACCCAACACCACCAGCCGGTCGCGGTCAAGCAGCCGGCTGACCAGGCGAATTCCGGCAGGAAGCGTGTGGCTGTTATCGGTGCCGGGCCGGCTGGACTGGCCGCGGCACACAACTTGGCCCGGCTTGGTTATTCAGTCACCGTTTTCGACGCCGCCGCCAAACCTGGCGGCTCGTTGCTGGCCCTGGGCGAGGAGCTGTTGCCAGCCGCGGTCCTCGACGCCGACGTTGCCGCCATAGCGGGCATGGGCGTTCGGTTCGAACTGAACGTTCGGGCGGGGGGGGGCGTGGACGTTGGGCTAAGTGACCTTCGCGGGCGGTTCGACGCCGTGGTTCTGGCCGTCGGGGGAAAGTCGCCTATCGACTGGCTGGCGGAGGCGGGATTGCCCGTCGCTGCCGGCAGGGTGCATGTTGACGCCCACACGCGGGCCGTGGGGGCCGATGGCTTATTCGCCGCCGGCGCGTGCACCGGCCGGGCCAACTCGGTCGTTCGTGCTGTGGCCGACGGCATGGCGGCGGGTGAATCCGTGGCACAGTTTCTCAGCGGCGCTGCCGTCACAGGCCCAGCCCGCCGTGCGGTCGTACGCTACGGACCGCTGGCAGAGGATGAGACAGAGATCCTCTGGTCGGGTGCTGAAGACAACGGTTCGGGCCCGTCGCCCGTAAGCGACGACGCTTCCGCCTTCACCGAGGCCGGACGCTGCTTGCTATGCGGGTGCTGGGAGAAGAACCGCTGCCGGCTACGGCAGGTGGCAACGGAGCTGGGTGCGAAGACCACCCGTTACGTCGGCCAGCGCCGCCGACTATCGCGGGACCAGACGCATGTGGAGGTGGTATTCGAGCCTCACAAGTGCATCCTTTGCGGCGCTTGCGTTCAGCTGAGTCGGCAGGTGGGCGATGGGCCGGGCCTGACGTTTGTCGGCCGGGGGCTGGCCACACGGGTAAGTGCGGCCTACGAAGGCTCCATGGCCGATGCCCTCGGCGATGCCGCCGGGCAAATCGCAGAAATCTGCCCGACTGGCGCGTTTTATCGCAAGAGAACCTCCAAAGGGTGACAATGGTTAGATTCGGCCTGTATTACTTCGCGTACTTCGCCAGTTTCGCCGTCTTGAATCCCTACTTTCAGCTGTTTCTAGCTGCGCGAGGGTTCTCCAAATCGCAGGTCGGGCTGCTGCTGGGCGCATTCGAGCTGGCCGGGGCGGTTGGCCCGCTCATTTTGGGGCACATTGCCGACCGCATGGGAAAACGGCGAGTCATGCTGGCTGTCGGGATGGCGTGCTCGGCCATCGTGCTGGTGCCCCTGAATTGGGTGTCGGCCTTCTGGTTTGCCCTGCCGTTGACGGCGGTGCTTGGCCTGGCATACAAAACCACCATACCCCTGGCCGACGCCCTGGCGGCCAGCGAGTTGGTCGATCCGTTGCATCAATACGGCCCGGTGCGGGCCATGGGCAGCGTGGGTGTTGTGGCCACACTGTGGCTGATCCGTTTGTTTGGTTTGATCGACGAGACATCGTCGGGGTCGATTCTGAGGTGTTTTCTGGTGACCGTGGCGATCGTGCTGCCGACGATCTTCCTGCTGCCCGATCGGCACAGGGCCGTCGCCAGCGACGTCGGCAGACGGTCAGGTGAGGGCTTCGACGCCGCCTTCTGGTTGTGCATAGCCGCTGTTTTTCTAGGCCGGCTGGGCATTTCCGCGCACTACTCGTTCTTTTCGCTGTTCCTTCGAGAAAAACTCGCGGTGCAAGACGTCAGTTGGGTCTGGTCGATCGGTAGCATGGCCGAGTTGCCGGTGATTTTTTTCGCCGGTCGAATCGTACGCCGGTTCGGGCTGCTGGCGATGCTGATCGCCTCGATGGCGGCCGTCTCGGTGAGGCTGGGCATCTACGCGGCACTGCCACAGCTGCCGATCGTGGCGGCCGCCCAGGTTCTGCACAGTTTTACGTTCGGCTTATTTCACACCGCGACGTTCGAGTTCATTCACCGCAAGGTGCCAAAGGCCCGCCAGGCCCTGGCGATGGCCGTGTACATGTCGGTTGGTGTCGGGGCCTCCGGTCTCATCGGCAGCAGTTTGGGAGGTTTGCTCATAGACCACAGCGGCTACGCGACCTTCTTCGGCATATACGCCCTGGCCCCGCTGCTGGGCATCGTCCTGCTGCTGGCCGGCAAGGGAAAGATCAACGTGCCACCGCGTGAAAAGAAATCGTAATGCCCGTCTCGGCAGATGGTCGGCGATGTGTAATCGCTTGTAGAC
>JABMQG010000524.1 GCA_013203365.1 Planctomycetota bacterium
ACACGGTTTGGCCCTGAAACAGGGGCCTTACGTTCCGTTTCCGTACGTCATCTCAATCGGAAAATGCTCTAAGTTTCGGATCATTCCTTGCTTTTCTTGGGCTTGGGCTTGGGGGTTTCACCAAGGGTGCTCTTGCGACGGAGGATGTGATGGTAGTGCTGGGCGAAACGGTGGGCTTCGTCGCGGACGTTTTGGAGCAGATGGAGGGCGGGGTCGGTGCGTTTGAGGCGAAGCGGGGCGGTTCGGCCGTGAATGTAGAGGAGTTCTTCCTTCTTTGCCAGGGCCGCCAAGGTGGGCGGGCTGAACGCCAGTTCGTCGAAGGCTGAATAGGCCGCGGAGAGCTGGCCCTTACCGCCGTCGATGAGGATGACATCTGGGAACAGGCTCTCGTCCATGCCGGCGTATCGGTATCGTCGCCAGACGACCTCGCGTATGGAGGCGAAGTCGTCGTTTTGCTCGTGAGTGACAATTTTGAACCGCCGGTACCCGCTTTTGAAGGGCTTGCCGTCAACGAACGTGACGACCGCGGCGACGGTTTCCTTTCCGCTGAGGTGCGCGATATCGACACCTTCGACGGTACGCGGCGGGGAGGGCAATTCGAGTCGCTCCGCCAGGGCGGCCGACGCCTGGCGGGCCTCGACGACCGGGGCAAAAAAGACCTCCGGCTGGAGGTTATCGTCCGTCAGTGGCCGGCGGGAGAGGGCCTCGATGGCCCTTAGCTCGTCTCTCAACTCGGCGGCCCTCTCGAAGGCTAGTAGCTTTGAGGCGAGCTGCATCTCGCTGGTGAGTTGGCGGATCACCTCGCTTCGCTTCGACTGGAGAAATCGGACGAGCCGATGGATGCACTTGTGATAGTCTTCCCTGCCAATCCTGGCAGCGCATGGTGCGGCGCACTGCTTGATGTTGAACAAGATGCAAGGGCGGAAGAACATGCGTTTTTCGTCTTCCTGGCGGATATCGAGCATGCACGTGCGGAACTTGAACGCCCGCTGCAACAGCGGCACGGCCGCCCGCAGTTCCCTGGCGTTGACGAACGGGCCAAACAGTTTGACGCCTTTGCTACGCGGCTTTCGTGTGAGGTAGACGCCGGGGAACTCTTCGCCCGTGGTGATCATCAGGTAGGGGAAAGACTTGTCGTCGCGTTGCCGAATGTTGAACCGCGGCTTGATGTCCTTTATCAGTCGGGCCTCGTGCAGCATGGCGTCGACCTCGCTGTCGCAAGGGATCGCATCCAGGTCAACGACTAATTCCGCGATCATTCTTGCGATATCGGGCCCGCGGGCCGTGGCAAGGTTGGCCCCCGGCTGGAAGTAACTGGCGACGCGGGATCGTAGCGTCTTTGCCTTGCCCACATAGAGCACGCGCTGCTCGGCGTCCTTGAAGAGGTAGATGCCGGCAGTGGTCGGCAGCTCGGCGACCCGTTCACGAAGCCGGGCCAGTATCGAGGTTCGATCGGCGGTTTTTTGTTTTTTTGGTTTTGGTTTTGGTTTTGGTTTTGGTTTGCAGGTTGCGATTGTTTCGACTCCAGGTTGGATTTATCGGTACCGTACCTAAAGCCTAATCAAGGCGGATCGGCTTCCTGAATCCAGAGCATCCGACGATCAGTTGCAGCGTCCCGGCCGAGTGAGGCCGGCCCGAGGTTTTTTTATTATACCGGCCTAACGCGTGCGATGACCTTCAGGGCCCAGACTACCTGGTCCGGCCGGTAGGCGGCGGGGCTGAATCTTTCGTTGATTGGGATCAGGTGTATACCGTCCCGCTCGGAGCGGTAGAGTTTGCAGGTAACGCCGATCTGGTCCACAAGCTGCACAACGGCGGGTTTGCCCTGTTCGGCGGGGTATGATGGGCAGAGAAGCACCACATCGCCGTGACAGATTTCCGGCTCCATACTCTCGCCATCAATTCGGACGGCAAAGGTGGCGTCATATTTACTGGCGATATGTTCGGCGATGACGAACTCGGCCGTGCCTGGAGCTTCGGGGGTATCGAGGAGCACCATCTGGACGGTCGAACCGTCGGCTGCCAGGACTCCGACGGCCTCGGCACGGCCGAGGAACCGCGCTGGTCGCGGCTTCATCGCGGCAACCAGGTCGGCCAGCATGGTGACGCCCTTGCTGTCGCCGCCGATGTCTTGCCAGAAATGTGGGATTCCGGCTGCGCTACGTCCGATTACGGGTATCCACCCCTGCCGGTCGCTTGACGGCACACCATCCGTCACGTCGGTATCGCCGGTTGGGGCTTCAGCCGGCGCGTCTTCGGCGGCTTTGGACGGGGCTATTTTTGTGCGTGGGGTTTCAGCGTTTTCCTTTCCCGCGGCTTGTTCGGGTGGCGAGGCGAGGTTTTGGGTTTGGGTTGTGCCTTTGCCGACCGCAAGGTCGGCGTCCGGGAATTTTTCCGCCGCCTCGGCCAGGAGATCCACAAACGCGGCAAGTGCCGACGCACATTTCGGCCGATTGGCCAGAAGTCGTGCTGCCCTGGCAATAACGGGGTGGCCGGGAGGAATTGGCGCGGGGCCTTCCTTCCCCGTCAACAGCCAGCGTAAATCTGTATGCGTCAGGTCGGCGATGCGTACAAGCACGGTGGCCGGAGGCAGGCGCAATTTCTCATAAGTATCGTATGTTGTGGGGCTTATGCCGATCTCACGGGCAAAGGCCGCCTTCCCCCTGGCCCCGGCGTATTCCACGCGAAGCTGTCTAACTCTGCTGCATACATCTACAATAGTAGGCTTACAGAAATTATTATCCATTTTTATGTCGTTTTTATCTTGACTATCCACGCGTATGTCGATATATATAAAAAAGTATTTTAACCTGGAAAACAGCGGGGACAAGAAAAAAATGACTGGTTTAGACAACAACATTCTGATGGAGCTTCAGAAGCTTTTAACGGCCATGGAACAAATCCATACGTGGCAATCAGAGCTGCTTTCAAGGGCGTCAGGGCTTGTTTCGGCGTCGTCGGCCGTGCGGGGCAAATCGGCCGGGAAGGGCAAATCGCCCGACAGATCGCGGAGACCGGCGTCGGTCAAGAGACGGACGAAGAAAGAAAACTGACAGTAGCGCCTTGCATCCACCGGTTTGATTTTGCACACTTCCTAGAGAAACTTCTGTTAGGCAAGCTTTTTTTGCCAGGGAGCAGCTCTTTCGTCGCATGTCGTTCTGCTTATCAGGCTGACAATGGCAGGTGCTGGCGGCTTTTCTGAACTGTGCCGGATTGTCGCAATCTGATAAGCTAGCGGTAGCCTGAGAGACAGGTTGTCTTGTTGGTTGGGTTCTTTCTATGCCCCTGCGGATCGGGGAATATCAAGCGTGCGAGATTGCACTGGTGCTGTTAGGGATTGTGTCTGGCCAGTAGTCAGGAAAGCAGAATATGTCTGCTAGAGCCGCCGAACGTCGCCGGAGCACCCGCACGCCGGCAGTTTATTTTACTGTCCTTCGTGACGGGCGCAATCGCAAGGAACTCGCCAGCGGCCGGACGGCCAACACAAGCGAGACGGGCGTGATGGTGCTGGTTCGAAGCAACGATAAGATTCCCATAGATGGCAAGGTGTGCGCCACGCTTACGCTTCCCGCAGACCCCGCAGCCGGGACAAAACGACAAGTGGTTTACGAGTGCCGGATTGTCCGCCGGCTAGAGATGGGAAACATGCTCGGGTTGGGATTGGAGTTTCTTACCAAGCTGGCCTGATTGATGTTAGAGCAGTAGGCCAAAGGTGGGCATTTGGTCCAGTTTGGCCGGAACGCGAAGAGCCGGAACGAAGTGACGGCGTCGTCTCGGCAGACAAACTTAGAGTCTTCGCAGGTGGAATCCCCCGTCGATGTGGAACACCTCGCCGGTACTGAAGCCGAACTGGTCGTCTGCAATAGCGCCAACGGCCCGGGCAATGTCGTGCGGCCTGCCCCATCGGCGGATGGGTGTGAGGCCTTCGCGGATCAGTTCGTCGTATTTGGCATGGCCCGGTTCGCCTCGTCTTGTGGCGATGAGTCCGGCCCTGACCTCGTAGACATTAATGCCGAACTCTCCCAGCCTGTCTGCGAACAGGCGACAGAGCATAGCCACTCCGGAAGCGGTCAGGCACGCCAGGCCCTGGTCTGCGCTGGTGGTATAGGCCGCCAGGCTGCCCAGGAAGACGATTTTCCCGCCGTCGGCGGAACCGCTTTCAATGAGCCTGATCATCTCGTTTGCGACCCGTTTGGCCATAAACAGCGGTGTAAGCAACCCAGCCGACAGGGCTTGTGCCGCGGCTTGCACGTCCAATTCCAAAAGGTCGCATGAGGCGATCATATCTCCGGCCGGCGGCGGAGCAATTCGACGACAACGGCGCTACCCGGGCTGGACAATCCCCCACAGACCAATGCAACAGGAGTCTCTGATGTCATTACCGGTTCCTTGATCCCTAGGTAAATCGCTGTTCGGGAACACGCACCTTCACCAATGGAACAGTCCGTATAACTGTATCGGCAGAAGCGCCGTCTCAGCATTGGGATTTGCCGTTGTGCGCCCTATCCGAGTGCTGTAGGATGACGCCTTCAGACAGTGGGATTCAGCGGCGACGCCGAGAATTTCGAAGAGTCCCTAACACAGGAAGGTGCAAAAATGCCTAAGCAGGTGGCCTTTTTCGATGTCGTGAAGAGGCGTCGTAGCGTGCGTGACTTTCTGCCCGAGCCGGTGCCGATAGAGGTTCTCCAGAGCATCGTCGCTGCCGGTTTGGAGGCGCCTAGCGGCTGCAACGCCCAGTTTCGCCAATACATCATCGTAACCGATCCGGCGGTGATGGCTCGGCTTGGTGAGATCAGCCCTGCTTTGAAGACAGCCCCGGCGGCGATCGTTCAGTTGATCGAGCCCAAGGCTACCCGGTATGGCGAGTTTTACCTGCAAGATGCGGCCGCTTCTATTGAGAACATGCTTCTGGCGGCTGTGGCGCTGGGTTATGCCGGCTGCTGGGTTGAAGGCCAGGTTCGCCAGTCTTACGAAGCAGTTTGCAAGATGTTAGGAGTTCCCGCCGAGGTGAACGTTTCGGCCATTGTCCCAATCGGCAAGCCGGTGGAGATCCCGGAGCGTCCAGCCAAGCCCACCTTAGCTGATGTGACGCACTATAATCGTTTCGGCGGCAAAGGGCTGCGTTGACAGACGCGGTTGAAC
>JABMQG010000525.1 GCA_013203365.1 Planctomycetota bacterium
GTGTGATCTGCTCGGCAGATTTGGCGAGTGTGTACCCGCCCCTGGCGCCACGGACACTGCTGACCAGACCCGAAGCGCTTAGCTGCTTAAGGACATTCATCAGCAGCGGCTGGGACAGGCAATATTGCTCGGCCATTTCTCTAGCGCTGATAACCGCGGCAGGTTCAGCCGCCAGATGCGTCAATGCGAGAAGAGCATAATCTGTTTTTCGCGTCAGGCTTAACATCTCTGGGCTCGCTAGGGCTCGCACATAATCCAACAAGAATATTAATAGCACCTCTTCGGTACCTTTTCAAGTTAAATAGTACAAAATTCCTACCAATTTTCTGCCGTGTTTGGACGGGTGGGTTAAATACAGGCGGGTCCTTCGGCCGGCTGACGGCAATCCGCTTCAACGGCGGCGAAGCGGGGCCAGCAATGAAGCTATGGCGAGCAGGGCCATCGTGGCCGGTTCTGGGACTGCCTCGGCAGTCTTTCCATAGTTTGGCTGGAAAATTGCCCAGTCAAAGACGTCAACATCGCCGTCGAAGTCGCCGGTTTCCCAAGACGCACCCTCGCTCGAGCCGAAATTCGGCTGAAAGATCGACCAGTCGAAGATATCAACGTCGCCGTCGCGGTCGCAGTCGCCGAGGAAGGAAGCCGGCTCAGGCGCCGCGGTGACCCTGAACCCGATGTAGTCGTCCTCGTACGCCGGCAAGTTAAGGTCCCGACCTGCCGCGTGCAGGCTGTTTACGTCGTCGTAGCCGAACGACCCGCCCCGCATGCCGCGAAAGGCCCCGTACAGCACCGCCTCGGTCCACTCCCATACATTGCCGCCCTGGTCGAACGTGGCGTAGGGGCTGTCGGACAGCTCGAACTGGCCGGCCTCGGTGCGATAGTACGGGCCGTCGATGGTGTAATCGCCCTGGTAAAAATTCGCGTTGTTGCCGCCGTCAGGCGTGAGCAGGTCATTGCTCGGCATGCTGTTGCTGCTGGTGGTGTAGTCGAAGTAGTTGCCCGTCACCCCGTCGTTCTTGTGGTAGGCCGCCTTGTACCACTCATCCTCGCTTGGTATGTAGTACCGCCCGCCCTGCGCGACGGTTTTCCGCGTCACGGCTATCAGTGCTATGTCGCTGGTGACGCCGTTTAGGTAGTACGACCCGTCCTCCGTCGTGGCTAGGCCCTGCTCTCCAGCCGGCTGGCCTTTCGTCAGCCAGTTGGCGAACCGGGCCGCGTCTCCCCAACTCACATAGTTCACCGGCCGGTTGGCCCAGTCGGATGCCACGCTGTACGTATAGCTGCCCGAGTTGCCGCTGCGCTCGATCTTACAGCCGTAGGTGCTCGACCACATAGACGTGTTGTACAGCCCGTAGGTGTCGGTCTTGGCCACGGCGTTGAGGAATTCCGTGTACTGCCCGGCGGTCACCTCGAACTTGCCCATACTGAAGGTGTAGTCCACAGCGCCCGCGATGACGTTAGGCCCATATCCTCCGGCTGCCCATCCGGAAAGCTCCCCCGCATTGCCAGGATTGCCCACGGGTACGAACTCCAGGCTCGTCAGGCCGCCGGTCATGTTGAACACACCCGCCTGAACAGCCCCAGCGGTCAGCAAGACCGCCGCGTACGCCACTGCCTTTATCATCCTCGCGTTAATCGTGTTCCTCTTGTCTTTTGCTGTTTCGAAGCCTTAGCTCCCTTGTTTCCCGGCTGTGCCAGAAACCCCGATGCCGTGTGTGCGCAATGATGGTCTTCTTAGCGGGCTTTTGGCTGGCTCAGTCGTCTTTGCCCTGTCCGCTGTATCTTCTAGCGGAGGTGGGACGATACAATATAATTCTACCGCGCACGCCCAAATCCGTCAATCGCAAGACCCGCAAGTCAATGCGGCAGCGATAGCATCTTCACTTGCACTATACGTTCGACCTGCCAGTCCAGCGGTGGAGAAAGACCCAGACACCCCAGCTGCCTTTAGTTATCCCCGCTTGGCCTTGTGAGACCGGGCCGAATCTGGTAAATTCCGTCTGGTCATGGACATCAGCAAGGATAAGTTGGCGGCTAACCTCTCGTCGGTCAAGCGGCGGATCGCCGAGGCCTGTCGGCGGGCGCACAGGCTGCCGGAGGAGGTCGCACTGGTTGCCGTCACCAAATCCGCCGACGTCTCGGCCATAAAGGACCTGATCTCGCTGGGGCATCTGGACATCGGCGAAAACCGCGTCCAGCAGCTTACCCAGCGAGCGGCAGAGTTGGAGGCTTGGCGACTCGAACGGCCCAGCCATAGGCCGCAGCCACGCTGGCACATGGTGGGACGGTTACAGCGAAACAAGGTCAAGTCCTGCCTGGCCGCCGTCGACTTGCTCCACAGCGTCGACTCGCTACGCCTGGCCGAGGAGATCAGCGCACGGGCCGAGCGGGAAGACCGCATGGCCGAATGCCTCCTGGAGGTCAACTGCTCCGGCGACTTTCACAAGGGCGGCGTCGCCGTCGGGGCGGCCATGTATCTGGCCGAGCAGATCAGCACCCTCAATGGTATTAACCTTACCGGGTTGATGACCATGGCCCCACTGGCCAAGGACGCCGAAGATGTCCGCTTCGCCTTCACCCGCCTGTGCGAGTTGTTCGAAGAAATACGCCACGAGAAGATCGGCGGAAAGGATTTCCGCCATCTGTCAATGGGGATGAGCAACGATTTTGAGGTCGCCATTGAAGAAGGCGCCACAATCGTGCGTATTGGCACAGCCCTGTTTGCATAGCCATGTTCCTTTTCGATTTCTATCGCAAGCTGCTGATGCTGATTTGCACCGTCTACGCCCTGGTTCGCACGGCCCAGGCGGCGGCGAGATTAGTTGACCGCCTCGCCGGCCGACAAAAACATAAAAGGCTCATACGAGGGTATGCCGCCGTCATGCTGCTTTCAGTCCGCATCCAGCGGTTCTGGCCACAACTGCTGAAGATCGTGTTTCTGCTGGTCGTCCTGGGCGGTATCCTTTACGCGCACAGGTACTGGATCTGATGGAAAAACAAACAAGCAATTCGCCGACTCGGCCATTTACGCCCGAACAGCTCCGTCAACTCACTGCCGACCAACTGCACGACCTGGCCGGCCGGCTTGGCCTGCCACCTCGCAAGGGCGACCACGACAGCGAAAAACTGGTGGAGATCATCGTCGCCCGCCAGCAGCTCGTGGCGCAACTCGATCGGTCAGTGCTGGCCGAGCTGGCCAAATGGGGCCACCTGCAAATCGGGGAGTCAGCCGACATGGTCGAACTGGCTGCTGCCGTGGCCAAGCTCCGCAAGATGCGATTCGCCGGCCTGTCGCCTGAAGCGCTGCGGGCCTTGGCGCATCTGCGGGGAGTCACCTTCGCCCCGAACGCCGACGACGGTACCGTCATTAACCGGTTGAAGGGCCGGGAGGGCCTTCGCGGCCTGCTGGCGCGCAAGCGCCGCCGACTGATGGCCAAGCTGGTTGCCGGA
>JABMQG010000526.1 GCA_013203365.1 Planctomycetota bacterium
ACAGTTGCCAAGCCGCACGCTCGTTGCGGGTGCACTGAGGACACCATACAATACCAACGCTATAATCTCTTGCCGCGCCACCAACCAGTAGGAGCATCAGCCGTGGGCAAAACCAAGGGCTTGCGAAAGGGCCTCAATCTAATACACGTGTTCGCCATTGCTTCCGGCGCGATGATCAGTTCCGGACTGTTCATCTTGCCGGGCCTGGCGCACGCCATGGCGGGGCCGGCCGTCATCTGGTCCTATCTGCTGGCCGGTATCCTGGCGACCGCGGGCGCCCTCAGTATCGCCGAGCTCGCCACGGCCATGCCCAGGGCCGGGGGGGATTACTTCTTCATTACTCGAGGGTTTGGCCCGGGTGTGGGGACCGTTGCAGGCATCCTGAGCTGGTTCGCGCTGTCTCTGAAAAGCACCTTTGCGATCGTCGGAATGGCAACGTTCCTTGCACTCATCGTGAACATTCACGGACTGTCAGCGGGCGCGGTGCTGTGCCTGGTCTTCATCGGTCTGAACTTGGTCGGCGTGAAAGAGGCCGCTCGCGTCCAGGTCGCCTTGGTGGCCGGGCTGTTTGCGCTGCTTTCTCTCTATGTGCTCGTGGGGCTCTCCCAGGTTCGCTCCGAGTTGCTGATCCCCTTTGCCCCTTACGGGTTGGCCCCCGTGTTCACGACGACCGGCTTCGTCTTTGTCTCGTACGGCGGGCTGCTCAAAGTGGCCAGCATGGCCGAGGAAATCCACAGGCCCGGACGAGTCATCCCCCTAGGGCTGCTGCTGTCACTGGTGGCCGTGACGATCTTCTATACGCTGGCGGTTGCGGTCACCAGCGGAGTGCTTGAGTCCGAAGTGTTGAATGGCTCCCTGACGCCGCTTTCCGACGGCGGCAGGGCAATCATGGGCCAGTTCGGCTATGTCGCCATGAGCATTGGCGCGATCCTCGCCTTCGTGTCGACTGCCAATGCCGGCATCATGGCGGCCTCTCGATACCTGTTGGCGCTCAGCCGGGACAGGCTGCTGCCTTCGCCGCTGGCGAAGGTCAACACGCGGTTTCGGACGCCGCATGTCGCTATCATCGTCACGGGTGCCGCAATCATCCTCAGCCTGCTCTTGAAGTTGGGCGTACTCGTGGAAGCCGCCTCGACTGTGTTGATCCTGACCTACATCCTTTCCTGCTTGTCAGTCGTCGTCCTCCGGGAAAGTGGCCTCCAGAACTATCGGCCGGTGTTCAAGGCCCCGCTATACCCGTGGCTGCAGATCGGCGGCATCGCCGGGCTGGGGTTTGTCCTGTTCGAGATGGGCGTGAGGGCATACTTCATCAGCCTGGGGCTGATCCTGCTGGGCTTTCTTGTCTTCTGGTTTTATGGGCGAACAGGCATAAAGCAAGAATCGGCCCTGCTGCACGTGGTCACGCGCCTGACGGCCCGCGAGCTTGTGACGGCTTCCTTGGAGCGTGAACTGAAAGACATCGTTCGCGTGCGAGACGGGATCGTGGCAGACCGCTTTGATCGGCTCGTTGAGCAGGCCATCCTCCTGGACATCGACCGGAAACTCGACATGGAGGAGTTCATTGAATTGGCCGCCGAGAGACTCGCATCCCGCATGAATCTAGACGCTGACGTCCTGGCCCAAGCGCTCCGCCATCGTGAGGCCGAGAGCAGCACGCTGCTCAGTCCAACACTCGCCGTGCCGCATGTCATCGTGCCTGGCGAGGGCCGCTTCGAGCTTCTGCTTGCCCGAGCTAGGGAGGGCGTAAGGTTCTCTGATAAGGCCCCCGGTGTGCACACGATCTTCATGCTGGCCGGCACGCGCGACGAGCGCAACTTCCACCTTCGAGCCCTGGCAGCCATCGCGCAGACCGTCCAGGCGAAGGACTTCGAACGTCGCTGGCTATCGGCCAAGAACGAGCAGGCTCTCCGCGATATCATGCTGCTTTCCAGCCGGCACCGGCATGACACGGCAGGTGGTGCATAACGCGGGCCGGCGGGTGCGACTCCCGATCGACATTCGATTCGGATTGGGTCGATAAACAAACCGCTTAGCCCTTGATCACGCCCATCGGCTGCAATCGGGCGACCTTTTTCGACAGCTTGGCCGCGGTTACGCATTCGACAACGGCGTCGACGTCCTTGTATGCGTCCGGCTGCTCCTCGGCCAGGCCGGTCCGCCCGCGTGCCCGGGCGATG
>JABMQG010000527.1 GCA_013203365.1 Planctomycetota bacterium
CGCCGGTGTAGCCCGTGCGGGCTATCATCACATCGAAGCCTGAGATTTTCGCTATGCTCAGGGCATTTCGCTTAGGCTCAGGTAAGTCGCCGGATTCGATCGCGGCGGTGAGGATGCGGCGCGACCGCGGGCCTTGCATGGAGAGCATAACGAGCCGATCGGTGCGGTCGGTCAGCTCGACGTCGTCGAAGTTTGCCAGCTGGTTTTGGAAGTGCGCCCAATCCTTTGCCCGGTTGGCGGCGTTGACCACGAGCAGGAATTCCGTTTCGTGGAAACGATAGAGATAGGCGTCGTCGATTGCCCCGCCGGCTTCGTTGGGGACGATGGTATACTGTGCCATTCCGACATCCAGGGCCGCGGCGTTGTTTGTCAGGACGTGTTGGAGAAAGGCCATCGCCCCGGAACCGCGGACGGTGAACCGGCCCATGTGCGAGACGTCGAAAAGCCCGGCCCCCTTGCGTGTGGCCAGGTGCTCTTTGATTATGCCGGTCGTATAGTGCAGGGGCATATCCCAGCCCGCAAAAGCCACCATTTTCGCTCCCGCGGCGACGTGTCGTTCATGTAATACCGTTCGGAGGAGGTCTTCCGTCATTACCCAATTTCCTTTCCGCGTTCGCCGGCCAGACAATTTCGGCCGGTTCTGTTGCCTGGTCGTTGTTTGCGTCGAGACACCAAATGTCCTTGGAACATAGTGCCGACAGAAGCCGTCACACCCAAGAACTTTTTTTGAAATTCCGCCTGGTGCGGCGGCATGGGGGAATAGGAATGATGCGGATCGGTGGCCGGGCCAATGCGCGAGCCCCGGGCCAGGCCAAGCCGCCAGGCCCGGGGCATCGTTATCGCCCTCCTCCGGTGGTCCCTCCGCGGCCGCCGAGGCCTGTTCGGACGGTCCACTATTCGGACACCTCCCACCCGCAGGCCTAGACGGAAAGCCACCTGACATGGTCAGCAGCTGCCTATTATTTGAGTTCAACTCTCGACGCAGCGCTCGTCAAAACACTATATGCGGTCGGCAGTTGTTGTCGCTCAAATCATCTGGCGATAATAGATCTGCTTATTGCTCCCTTTTCCCTGCTACTTAATTATTATACGTACATTGCAGGGGGCCGGCCAACCCGCGAGGAAAATAATTTGAGCAGTTGACGATTGGGGAGCCCCTGACGCTTGTCAGCGGCACTTTAGAAAGGTTGCGCAAGGCCCGGCTTTCAATCGCAGGTCTGCACCGTTGTCGAACGTCATCCCCAGCCAAGAGGCGCGGCAGAATGGCAGAGAGATACGTCCCCATTTGTTTCCCCGCTGGCCTTTGCCCTCGAAGTTCCGGCCCCGGGCGAGTCTTGTTCCCATCAGTCGGTGAATTTCTCGCTTGTGAAGACGTATACCTGCGTCTTGTCGTCTCGCCAGGCGTCGGGGGCCAGGTTTGCCTTGCCGGCGCAGCAATGGGAGAGGAACTGCTCGGCGTCCCAACCCTGATCGGTAGCGACCTCCGGGAGGAAGCAGCCGGAGTTAGCGCCTCGAACCACGTAGATACCGTGCTTGCCCACCTCTAGCGACAACGGATCGGCAATGGGTTCCAGCTGGCTGAGAACCGAGACCTCGACCGTCAACTGGGGCAATTCCTCGGCCGTGACGGGTCTGTAATAGACGAACCGCCCGTCCCGGCAGGCCGCGGCGGCCATGCGGACAACGGCCTGTGCGAGGGGCCATTGCGGAGCGAAGGTGCCGATACAACCTCGCAACGCGCCGCGGTTGGTCAGGGTGACGAAACATCCGCGTTTTTCCGCCAGGACGCCCTGAGGCGATTCGACCTTGGGGGCCGGTCCGTTCGCGACTGTGTGCGCCAACGAGGCCCTGGCAAGTCGCATGAGCTCAGAACGTGCTTCGGGCGAAATAGGCATGCCGTTCTCCTGCAAAAGGCTCGTGCAATCTTACCGCACAGGTCGGCACAGAGGGAAGAGTCTTGACGGCAGATTGTCATGACCGGTGTTGCCGCCGGTGGCCGGCGGGAAGTAAGATACCTTGGCGGGCACAATCGCCTCCAGTACTCCCAAATCGCCCGGCCAGAGACAAGGTTGTTTCGAGCACCGCGAAGACTTTTGAGAAAGTAAGAAAGGCAGAAACCGATGGGAGACGAGGAGAAATGGACGATACGGAACGTCTTGGTCATGGCCCTGGCCGATGGCAAAGTCACGGTGGAGGAGAAGGAGTACATCGACCAGTTGCGTCGGAAGCTGGGGATCGACACCGAGGAATTCCGGGAACTGTGTCGGCAGGTTAAGCAGGATCGGACGCGTGTCAAGATACCGAAGGATCCAGGTGAGGCGAGGGAGGCGATCCGCCTGCTCTGCGAGGTGGCATCTGCGGACGGGGAGGTCAGCGGCATCGAGCGGCGGTGGCTCGAGCGGCTTGGCGAGTTCGCAGGGCTTACCCACTCGGCAATTGAAGGGCTTCTACCCACAGCCCGCGACGAAGGCGACGAGCAGCAGCAAACTCAGCTCATGACCCTGGTGGAAGAACTATACCAAGGTTTTTCCGGGTGGGACGCGGCGAGGCGGCTGGAGCAGTTTGCCGCGTTGGGGCAGTTCGGCCGACCGGCGGTAATACCGCTGTTGCGTGTGCTGGAGAGCTATCGAGTTCCCGACGGGGCCGGCAGCGTGGTGGAGATGAAGATCATGGCCGTCGACCAACTCGCTGCCCTGGACGATAAGAGGATTGTTTACTATCTCGCCCAGCATGCGGGGCTTATCGGCAGCGACGAGATGACCAGCCCCGCCCTGCGAGCCGCAGCCGCCGAGGCGATTGGTCGGATCATCGCCCAGCCGTTTTCCCGCGACGAAGCCGGCGTCGACGCCACCAGGCAATGGTGGCGCAGCACCGGCATGGTTACATACCGCGACATGATAATGTGACGGCCAGGGCGAGACTCATTCATGCCAGGTGTAAACGCAGGGTGCCGACCGCCAAGCGGATCGGCACCCTGCTTCAAACATTGCGTGCTGTTTTCGGTTACTTCATCTTGCCTGGCCAAGGCCTGGGTTAGAAAGAGAACCTGAAGCCGATACTCGTCCGGAAGCGCCTGGCGGGCTGGCGATGGTGCCTGGCCTGGTGGTATCGCAACATCGGCCTGTCGTGTCGGTTGTATCCGGACCACGGTTTATGGCGAGCAACCACCACGGGACTGTAATACACGGTCGGTGGCCGACATATCACCGGGGATCTGTGCAAGACAATCGTTCTCGGCGGGTTATTCGTCAGTTCTTCGGCGAACAGGCGGGCGCGGATTTTCTCGGCGGCCTTGCGGGCATCTTTTCGCACGCCACGGTCTTCGTC
>JABMQG010000528.1 GCA_013203365.1 Planctomycetota bacterium
GGCTCATATCCTGGCTGTCTCGTTGCCGCGCAGCACGTTGTGTAAGAACGTCCCCTTCGCCGTGGGATACCTCGGGCCGCGCCGGCCAGAACGGTTGCTGTCCTTGTTACAGTCATTCGGCAAAGATAGCCCTGAAGAAGCGAGCGAAGCTGACGGTGGGGACATTGAGGGGTAGGGGAGAAAACCGCCAGCCCCGCTCTGACGGTATTGTAACGGACCGCCGCACGGTTGCAAGCGGGGACGAGTCTATTTGCAATCATGGCCGGCCACGGTAGATTTGCGAATTACCGCGACCATGCGCCAGTGTTGGCGCGACAGCGTAACCGGAGAGGGGCAATGCCCAAGCCAAATGACCCGCTGGACGGTATGGCAACGCTCATGCCGGGAGAAGAGCCGCCCGAGCCGGTTCTGGCGGCTAGGGTTGAGTAGGCAGCACGCCGGTGTTCGGCTGCGTGGTTGCCGGGATTTCGTCAACGCCTTACTTGGGCCTTTCGGCGGTCAACGAGCCGCTGCGGCGGCCACCGACTTCCTTGTAACTGCACCTGGCGATGCCGTCGGCGCCGTACTTGCCGGAGAACTCAAAGGCGCCATTGGCGCGTCCACCGCTCGCTTTGCCGTTGCCGCTGATCTCCGTCCTCAGATCGGTCTTGATCGTACCGACGTAGTTCAGGGGTTTGCCGCCCCAACTGGACACATAGACGGCGTCATAGGCGCCATTACCTCTCGCCGTGAGGTCCGCCGACCAAGTGCTCTTCTTGCCCCCCCAAGTGCACGTGCCCTTGATCGAAGTGGTATTGGCGGGTCCGTCTGCGGCCTGCCCCACCCAGGCCCGCACCTGGTCGCCATACTGGACGTAGCCCCAAGTGGCGGCAATCCCGAGAACCACAATGTAGAAAGCTTTCTTCATAGCGAAATTCCAATTGCCTCGCGCTCGGCGTTTTGGGTTGGCCTCGGATACAATACCGCGGTTCCGGCCCGTCGGCAAGCGCGGACGGGGGCGTGTCTCTCTCGCCCGCTGCGCTCTGGGCGCTGGAAGCGAGCGAAGCTGACGGTGAGGGGACATTGAGGGTGCGCCGAGCACCGCGAGACGGCCATCGTGCAGCGCCCGCAGGGCACGGGCTGCCACCGGCAGCAGCGCAGCAACGCCGTAGCGCCAACTTACGGGAGAAAGCCGCCTGCTGCTACTTACCTGTCACCTTGCTGTTTTGCGGTGCCCGGAGTTCCTTCTCGGTGGTCGCTATTCGGGGCTGGGCATTGCCGCGGGCCCGGTGGGGGGGGAAGGCCGCGACCACCGTGGCGCGCAGCATGAACACGAGTAGCAGGACCGGGTATACCAGGCCCAGGCACCCGCCGACGGCGCCGCCGACTGCCCCGCCAATAGCCCCGCCAATGGCCGCGGGCGCCTGGCTCCCGGCGGCTTCCTTAAACATCGTGGGAATGATAAGAGAAAAGTTTATCGTCAGACCGATAGCGCAGGACACAATCGCGTAGATAGCGTAACCGATCGAGAGCTTGCGAGCCCAGGACTTGAGCTGCAACAGGCCGATGCCCGCTGCCAGCAAAGCAGCACAAGCTGCCAAGCCCAAGGGAATCGACAGTTTCACCCAGGCTGAGTAGACGGGGCTGTTTTGTATGGTCGCAGCGACGGGGATCACCCCGCGCTCGACCAAAGCAAAGACCGCGACGCTGGCAACTGTCCCGAACAGGCCGAACACGCCGAACACGATGTTCAGTATCCCGAGTACTGTTATGGAAGCCGGTCTTGTCATCGTCCCTCGCCCTTTCGATTTGCCTTGTTCCCGGTCTTCATGCCCGCGACGCTCTTCATGGCCCGGCCCGGTCCGGCATCTCTTCCTAGGCCTCGTCCCCTTCATCCTCCTCTTGGAAGGCCTCTGGGATGGGCAGGCGAGAAAGCTGGGAGACAAGCATCAACACGCCGAGGACGATGACTAGTACGGGGATCTCGCGATCCAATGCCAGCCGGCCGGTTTGGCGTAGCAAGGAACACACGGAGGCAACAAGGAGAAACGGCCCGGTCACGATGGTGACTTTGTTCAGACCGCCGATGGCGATGCTGAGAATGCCCGCAGCCGCCAGCCCGACGGTCCATATCCAGTCAACCCCAGGCATGATGTTGAGGACGTTCAAC
>JABMQG010000529.1 GCA_013203365.1 Planctomycetota bacterium
AATTGCTTCGTCCATCCCTGTACTGTTGTCGCATCCGTGTTCATCGCCGATTCTCCCAGCCGGAACACCCATTCCGACAGAAGTATCATCGGTAAAAGTTAATGCGCGATTGTAGTACTTAAAGTGCTCTTAACCGCTTCAAGGTTTGAATCGCTCCGGCGGCCGTTCTATCGGCCGATGAAGATCGGCTTGATGTGCCGCTCGTAGATGTTGGTGGTTACGTTCGGCGCGATGGCGTATTCGAACCGCTCGAGGGCGTCGAGATAGCGACGGCCCATTTCCGCGGCGACCTTATACCCGACGTGCAGCAGTTGGCGGAAATGCCGGTTGTAGGCCAGCGAGGACTGCTCGTGCCGCAAGGCGTCGGCGTACTCGGGGCCGGTCCAGCCGGCCACAACGGCCGGTCCTGGCAGGCGGGTCTTGTCGATGTCTATGACAGTGGCGTAGGGTGAGCAGAGCTCGTCGAAACGGTCCATGGCGGCGGTGTAGATGTCTTTGGCAATGGCCAGGCCCTCGCCGCCGGCGCTTGCCAGGCCGATAAGCTCCTCCAGCCAGGTTGTGCCGGCGGTTTTCAGGTGCAACCCGGCGCCGCGCCGAACGAGTGCCTTGTGAATTGGGCCGTAGATGGAGAACTTGTCGCTGCCGGAATGGATGCTGAGTTTCAGGTTGGCCGGCAGGCCGAACTGCTCCACGGCGAAGGCGACAACGGCGAGGTCCTCGTCGAACTCCTTCTCGAACTGGGCCGCCTGCCCGACGTAATCGACGCCCTTATTGAATCGGCCTGTGAATTTCGGGGCGATCGTCTGGGCGGGTATGCCCTCGTCGGCGATGGCTGCTAGGATGAAGAACATCTCCACCGGCGTTTGCGGCTGGTCGGTTTCGTCCATCGATACCTCGGTGACGAAGTTGTCCTTACCCTTAAGCTGTACAAGCCGGCGGTAAATGCTACCTGCCTGTTTGACGGCCAGCAGGAACTTGCGAGCAATCGCCTCCACGCGGTCGTGGGGTGAGTCAAACGTATGGTCGATGGACGGGATGGCTAGGCTGCCGACGTATCGGCGGTGCTTTTCCACAAATTCACGCACCTCGGCCTGGGGGGCGGCCTGTCCGATGAAGTCGGCCACGTCGAGCGTGAAGAAGTCGCTGGCCTGGACGAACAGGTCTACGGTTTTAGGGCCAATGTGGTCGGCATCGACAAAGTAAGGGCCCGGCCAGCCTAAAGCGGCGACGGCTGCGTCGGCCTCAGCCCTTACGTTAGCAGGTGTGGTGCCGATTATAGTGTGCTCACGGTGCGACTTGTTCCACACCGGCGTCAGGGGCACGCCGTGGTCCTTGGCCTGTAAAACTGCCTGTAGTTGGGCCTTGCCCTGGTGAGAGAAGCGATCGCCAATGCCTATGGAGTACTTTTCCAGCATCATGGTTGTTCATGCCTCATTTGTAAATGCAACCCAAACAAAAACCAAAATCCTTTGGTGTGTTTCAGTTGGAGCATTGTCTCTAAAGTATTCCGCAGGTCAAGCATGATATCCGGCCCATACGATCCGCGGGGAGAGGAAGTTTGACGAAAACGAAAGCGAAGTGAGGATATTCAAGGGGAACGACCTGTGGGAAGACTCCCCGGCAGTGGTGGTGGGGGAGCCGTCAAGGCAAATTGAGCCGGCCCGCCGGGCGAACGGTTGGCGCTCGCCCGGTGGACCGGCGGCATGTTATAGCTCGAAGATGTTGAAGTCCGGGACGGCGGAGAAGCTCTTCGACGGATACCGCCACTTTGTACCGGAGTCGGTATCCTTGTATGTGACTGAGGTAATGCCCAGGCCTCTTCGTCCGGGCAGATCTTTCAATGCGTACAGGCCGCCGCCGTCGCCCATCTCGATATTCAGCACGCTTGCCTTTTTGATGGTGGCGGCTGAGAAGTTGCTGTCTTGGAAGAACCGCGGGATCCCAGCGGCCCTGGGCAGTTTCCATCCTTTGATCTTGACGGACTTGATGGTCGCCGCGGCTGCGACGTTGAAGTCGCCGGCTCCATCTGCGCGACGGTTGACGCCCGGGTTGAAGCCGCCGGCGAAGAAGTCGAAGTGCCGACATGCGCCCAGCGTGATTCTTTTTATATTCCCGTCGGCACGCACGGTGCCCGGCAGGCCGGCGGCACCTTCGGCTGCGCCTTTGACGGTAATGGATCCTATGTTGCCATTGACGTCCCAGAGCCCGCTGGTCAGATTGCCGGCGATGCTGGCCTTTCCGAGTGTCAGCTTCTGGCTTGCATCGGTGAGTTCGAGGTTGGCGGCGAAGTCGCCGGCGCCGGGCTTCTTGGCCTTCTTGGCCTTAA
>JABMQG010000530.1 GCA_013203365.1 Planctomycetota bacterium
CTATCTACTTAGCCAGGCGGGCCAATTGTATGGACGGACAATGGCTGTGCGGTTCGCCAACCGCCTTCGCGGGCAGCAGAAGTTCCAATCGGCCCGGCAGCTTGTACAACAAATGGAAAAGGACGTAGCCTGTGTCAGAGAGATACTCGAATAAGATAGAAATTGCCGCACTGTTAACCGAGGCCAAGTCGCTGACGCTGCTGACCCACGATCGGCCTGACGGCGACGGATTGGGCTCGATGGTCGCATTGGCCAGGGCCGCCCGTCAGCAAGGCAAGACGGCCCGCTTGATCTGCCACCCATCCGTGCCGCGGCAATACGCCTTTCTCACCGCCGGCGAACAGTTTTTTTCACCATTGCAGCTGCCGCAGGTCATCGAGGCTAGCGATCGCGTGGTGGTGCTGGACACTTGCACATGGAGCCAACTCGCCTCGGTCGCCGAGACCCTCTCGGCGCTGCGTGAAAAGATTGTCGTTATCGACCACCACCAAACCCACCAGGACATCGCCGCGGTCATGTGGTGCGACGCGTCGGCGGCGGCGGCGGGAGTGATGCTGGCTGAACTGATGGAGCAACTGCACTGGCCGATCGACCCGCCGATCGCCGAGGCCTTGATGACGGCGGTATGTTTCGATACCGGCTGGCTTCAATTTGCCAACACCGACAGCCGAGTCCTTTCAGTGGTAGCGCGGTGCATCGACGCCGGCGTGACAGCCGACGGGTTGTATCGCAAGCTCTATCAGAACGATCGACCGCAACGGTTGGCGATTATGGGGTGTGCCATTTCCGCCCTGCAACTGCATTGTGACGGTCAGGTGGCGGTGATGGCCGTCACTCGCGACGATTTCGCCGCCGTCGGCGCCGAGACGGACGAGACCGAGAACCTTGTAAACGAGCCGATGCGGATCGGAAGTGTATGCGTGTCGGTGCTGCTGACCGAGATGAACGATTGCATCCGCTGCAGCCTTCGCAGCAGGCCCGGCGGTTCCGGCGAGCCGGGCCTGAAGGCAATTGACGTTGCCGGCATCGCCCAGACCTTTGGCGGCGGCGGGCACACCCGCGCCGCGGCGTGCCGACTGCCCGGGCCAATTGCCGAGGCGACTCAAAAAGTGCTCGTGGCTTTGAACGACGTGATTTAGCTTTATGCGCCGCGCAAATGATCTTTCACTCGATGCGATTTGCCAGCGAAGAATACAGCGACTAGCCGAATGCACAATCACCCTTGTCGTTGTGGAAAAGGGTTATAGCCTTGACTGCCGCCGTTAACGCGTGTGAGAATGAAGGCTTGTGAATACGTTTGGCATTGGGTGAAATCGCGGCAAAAGCAAAACAAAAAGCAAAACAAGGTTCGGCCATGAAACGACGCACCCATTCAGCGGTTGACCGGTCGAAGATCGACCGTCGGCGCACCAAGGCAGGTCCGCCCGTCGGCGGCGAGCTTTCTTGTGGGTTTATCCGCCAGGGTTGGTTGGTGGCTGGGCTGTGTCTGTTGACGGCTGGACTGTGGCAGGTGTGCTTTGCCCCGGCGGACCTGGCGTCTCTGGCGTACGTGGTGCTGGTTCCGTGGGCGCTGGCCGTGGTTGGGGCCGCGAGGAACCGCACCGCAATGCTGTGGGGCTGGCTGACGGGCGTGGCGGCTTTCGCCTTGGGACTGTACTGGCTGACGTGGATTACACTGGTAGGATACTTTGCGCTGGTGCTGTATCTGAGCCTTTACTGGCTGGTCTGTTCTTGGCTGCTGAGGCGGGCATTCCAAAGGCGGATGGCCTTGTGGCTCGTGCTGCCGATCGTGTGGGTGGCGACGGAGTATCTGCGGGCACACCTCGCCAGCGGGTTCCCCTGGTTCTTCCTGGCGCACAGCCAGTATCGCTGCACGATGTTGATACAGATCACAGACGTGACGGGCCAGTACGGCGTGAGCTTTTTCGTGGCCATGTGCAACGGCCTGTTAGTGCAGTTGATAGCCCGGCCGACCGCTGACGGCGCTTGGCATTGGCGTCAAGCGGACCGCCGTATTTGCCACCTGCTGCGCCGACTGTGGCGGACGGCCCCGGCAGGTTGGATCACTACGGGGGCCGTCGGGGCGGCAATGCTGCTGTACGGGACGTTTCGCCTGGACCAGTTTGAAAGGACCGCATCTCCGGGCCCGCGGATCGGCGTCGTGCAATGCGCGTTTCCCATCAGCTTGACATCCCGCGGGGCCGATCCCGAAGAGATATTCCACGAGCACCTCAGCATGAGCCGACGGTTGCCCTTGGGGGGACTGGACCTGCTGGTTTGGCCGGAAACGGTACTGCCCAGCTTTTTTGACGTGCCCTGGAAGCAAGAAGATATCAGTCTGTACGACCGCCAGGAGCAGGACGCCGTTCTGTCGCTGCAGGTTATGCAGGGCGAACTGGCTACCCTGCTGGACCAGTTCGACCTGCCGTTGTTGGCTGGCGGGATGATTGCCAGTTGGCCAGCGGAGGCCCGCTCGGTAGACAAACTCCAGGTGTTCAACACAGCCATGCTTTTCAAGCCAATGCCAGGTAACGAGTTACAACTTGACGGCGTATACAGCAAAATGCATTGCGTCCCGTTCGGCGAATATGTGCCGTTTAGTGCCCCTTGGCCGGACGGTTGGCCCTGGCTGCATCGGCTGCTTCGCCGTTTCGTGCCGGCGGTGATGGAACAACTGGTTCCGGGCGAGCAGGTCTACCGCTTCGGGATCGGTTCTGCCGACGGGCGCCAATGGACGGCGGCGGCGGCGATTTGCTACGAAGGCACCTTTGCACGCGTGTGCCGACGGCTGGTTTACGATCTGGAGCCCAAGGGCCGTGACGGACTCCTCGTCGGTCTTTGCCGATGGCTGGGGTACGTGTGGGCTCCCCAGAAGAAAGCCGACTGCCTTATCAACCTGTCCAACGATGGCTGGTTTGTCGCGCAGTGGTCCGGGCGAACCTGGGCAAGCTCGGAACTCGACCAGCATCTGGCGGCTTATGTGTTCCGGGCGATCGAGAATCGCCTGCCCGTGGTCCGCGCGGTCAATACAGGGATCAGCGGATTCATAGACGCCAACGGTCGAATCGTGGAACTGGTTGGGCACGAATCAACGACCACGCCCAAGATGGCCACGGGCACGGTCAGCCGAGAAGTACTTGTCGATCGAAGGCGTTCGGTGTACAGTTCTGTGGGAGATGCGGCTGCTCAGGTTAATATCTGCATTGCGGGGCTCTTGGTATTTATCCTGTGTCGCAGGAAGGACAAGGAGTTGCAAGGTGATGCGAAATCTTAGTTCAATAGTCGTTGTGGCTGCTGCCTGCATGTTTGGCTCGATGTCGACCGGTTGTGTTGGCGGCCTGGCAGAGGCGGGGTCGGACAAAACGCCAGCGGTCGGCCTGAAAGCCTTCCTCCCCGCTCGCCAGGCGCTCTATCATGCCGCGGCCTCACCCGATGGCAGAGTTCGCAGCCCAGCACTGGAGGCCCTGGCGCAGACCGAAGGCCGATCAGCCGGCCCTACACTGCTCAAAGGGCTGGACGACCCGGCCGTGGCGGTACAATTCGCCGCCGCCATGGGCGTCGGCGACTGCGAATACACCGAGGCGAAGGAAAAACTTCAGGCGATTATGGCCTCGCAAGGGGCTGACACATCCGTCCAATGCGCCGTAATTTACGCATTGCACAAGCTGGGTGACGATACCTATACAAGTAAGCTGGGGCCATTCTTGTACGACGGTACGCCGGAGACACGAGCCAACGCCGCACTCGTCATGGGCAAGATAGGGCACGAGGCCGGTATAGCACGCCTGCGCGAGCGGCTGGAGGACGAACGGAACCCTGGCGTGAAGCTTCAGGTGGTGGAATCCCTGGCGGCCTTGAGAGACCCTCGGAGCTTCGGACTTTTGCGGGCTTATGCCCGCGCGGGCCAGCCGCACGAGCGGTTGCTTGCCATCGATGCCATTGGTCGGGCGCGGATTCAGAGTGGCAAGGCTATTTTGATCTGGGCCATTCGTGCGGACCAGCCGCCGCCGGTTCGACTGACGGCTGCCCAGTCGCTGGCCCGCATGGGTGACAACAGGGGGTGGTCCTTGGCAGTCAGGGCCATCAGCGATCCGCAATCGGTGGCGAGGGAGTCGTTCAAGCGAAACGTTTCCCTGAGCGAGGCACACCGACGACAATGGCAACTCCTTGCTGCACTGGCGCTTGGAGAAATGAATCGGCCCCAGGCCGTGGATGTGCTGCAGCCGCTGCTGGAAGGGGAGGTCGATATTGTCCAAGTGGCGGCGGCCAAGAGCATCATGCGTCTGATGGCCAAATATAGGCCCGTGGAGCCGTCACAGCAAATTGCCGGGGCAAGTGAGGTCTTGCCGACAACCCCGCCGGCCAACCAACCGGCATCTGCCGCTCAGCCGACGGCGGCGACTATTACAACCCAGCCGGCAACGACACAACCGGCATCGCCCACGACGGACTTGCTTCGTGTGGCGCCGCCGATAGACTAGTTAGACCGATGCACAGTGCGAGAGGCAATTTCCGGTTGGTAAATACCTTGACACCCGATACCGGGTAACTAGAATGATCAACGCCGTGCAGGAAGTTGGCGTACCTGCATCCAAACCTGTTTGCGGATTGTACGGCGTTTAGTTGGCCTAGAGGTTTCCCGGCGAGCCGTCTCAAAGGAGTACATCCATTGAGTATCTTAACGAAAGTGTTTATCGTCGTGATGGTTGTCTTGGCCATCGTCTCCTCCATTGTATTCATTCAGAAGGCCAATACCGAGGTCAATTACAAGATGGCGAACGAGGCCCTTCAGCAACAGCTCGGGCTCTACGGGGCCAATCTCGCCGCGTCTGAACTGGCCAAAGAGGACCAGAAGAGGCGGAATCTTGAGATCCAGGCAAGCACCGGCGAGGTGGTCAGATCGTCGGAGGCCATGCTGGCCCAGAAACAACAGGCCCTGGAGCAGGCCCTGGGACA
>JABMQG010000531.1 GCA_013203365.1 Planctomycetota bacterium
ACCGCCAGGCCGTCGTCTTTGCTGAGATTACTCAACCGGCCCAACCCAATATGATCTACGTCTACGGCCTGGTAAACTCTCCTGCCCCTCAGATATACACGCCTGGCACGCAAGTTACGGTTTTACAAGCTATTGCCGGAGCTAACGGCCTGCGAACCGACCTGACGCCGCGTCAAGCCACACTCATCCGCCGCTCCCAGGGCAAGGACGTTCACGTCAAGTTGAACATGGACAGGCTGAGCAAGGGCCAAGACGAAAATATCGTCCTGGCCGGCGGCGATATACTGTATGTGCCGCCCACGTTTGAAACAGTAGTCCAAGACTTTTTCAACCGCACCTTCTACCTCCGTGCCGGTGCTACTGCATCTTATGCCGCCACGGGCTCGAAGCGATTTGGCGACGACAAAAGCATAGACACCACTTTCGCCGCACCTACTCCACCATAAACCTATTACTAACGATATAAATCATTACGGCAAGCCGGCAACATCCACCGCCGGCTTGCCTTTCTGTTGACCATCGCCACCAAGCGGCAGAAGAAGCGGTATTGTATTGCGACCGTCACAGGTGATATAGGCTCATGGACCAGGCCCCCCAGCCAACTTCGCAGAAATTCCCCCCGTTTTTTCGACTGTCCGGTATAATGGTTGGTTGGCGGGCTCATAGGCAGGAGGTGCTCATGTGACGGCTGGCTGCGGCGCCCGGTGGTGCCGTCCAGATATGGCCAATTTGTCTTCGTATAGGTACCCCAATGAAGTCTGACCCAGGCAATTCCGCAATGAATCCCAAACTGTCCGGCGGCCAAGGCCCCTCGTTCGAGGGCCTGGAAAGCCGTCTGTACCTCGATGGCGAGCCCACGTTCGCAACTCCGCTGCCGCAAGCGTACGTCATTACCACCGATGGCCGTGGGTTGACAATCGGAATAGACGGCCAAGACGACGGCGAAAGACTCACCATCACCGCAGTCAGCAGCGATCCGGACAACCTGGACGTATTCGTCCCCGAAAACCGCACCGCTGAAAACCCCGACGGCAACCGCTACGCGCTGATGCACTTCACCGAAAGCGACGGCCTGACACCCGTAGGCGACATCCTAGTGCAATTGTTTGAAGGCCGAAGCCCGAATGCAGCCGAGCGATTCATCGACCTGGCCACAAACGGCGTCGTGGCAGGTGAGCTTGATCCGCAGGCGACTGCCTTCTACACCGACGTGGTCGTTCATCGAGTCATACCCGATTTCGTAATCCAAACCGGCGATGCCGTCAACGGCAACGGGACCGGCGGATCGGGTCTGGGACCGTTCGAAGAGACCTTCGACCCAGCCGTCGGGGAACCGGGCAACCTCAGCTACGCCGGGCCCGGTGTGCTGGCCTATGCAAACAGCGGCCCGGGCACCAGCGACTGCCAGATCTTCATCACCGCGGCCCCCACCACCTGGCTCAATGACGGGTACGTGATATTCGGGCACATTATCGCCGGGCAGGACGTCTACGACGATATCATCAACCGCCCGCGCGATGCCCAAGACAGGCCGCTGGACCCTCCGCTGCTGGCGTCGGTCGAGATTATCGAAAGTCCCCAAGACACCACAATGACGCTGGTGGCGTCGGAGAACTTCACCGCCCCGGCCGAGGTTACCGTTACGTTGACGGACGAGCAATTCAACTCTGTCAGCCAGGTCGTGACTGTATATCCCCCACCGGCGGTAAGGGCTATAGCCGACGTCAGCTTCGCACCCGGCGAGCCTACAGACGTGGATTTCCAAATCGACTACGCCGAAGACTGGGCGACCGTGAGCCTTACGGACAACTACGACGGCCAAGGCGACGTAATCCTCACCTACGAAGACGGCGCCGAAACCAGCTGGTACGTTCTGCACGTGGCGCTGCCGGCAGAATACGACGGGCGGGCATTCGATATCACGGTATCGGCTGCTATCGCCGCCGCCCAAGACTTCAGCCCATCTGAAAGCACATTTCAGGTCGATCTGGGCAACAGGCCCACCATCAGCGACCCTGGCCTAGTACAACTGGACGTTGGCGAGGCCACTACGGTGTCGCTTACGATCGAAGACGACGACGCGGACCAGTTCGACCTGGCAATAGATTCGGACATGCCACAGGCCGTCTTGCTCGACCCGGACGCACGCGAGGTGGCCATCGTGCCTCCGGCCGAATTCGTGGGCCTTTGCAGCGTGACCGTAACGGCCATAGAAACCGGCATCAACGTCGCCTTCGACAACCTTGCGCCGGCGTCGCTAACGTTCTACATCAGCACTATGTCGATCTCCCAGATCGACACACAGAATCTGAACCCCGGCGAAAGCACCGAACTGAATTTCGAGGTCTTTTACTCCGAGCAGGCTGAACTGGACGTCTCGGCAACAAGCGACTACGCCGGCACCGGGCAGGTGGACCTGCAAGTCAACCCCGCCGGGCAGGACAACCAATACGTCCTGACACTTACGTTGCCGGACGAGTACAACGGCCTGCCCTTTACGGTCACCGTCTCGGCACTGCCCCAAGACCATCCGGACGCCCCACCGATTACCACCAGTTTCCAGGTGGCTTGCAACCAGCGCCCGACGATCGAGGACCTGGGAGAAGTCTTCGTCGGCGCCGCTCAGACCGCCACGCTGACACTGACGATAGTCGACGACGACAAGACCGATCTGGACGTGACCATCAACGCCATCCACCCTCTGGCGCAGGTCTCCGACCTGATCCTCATCGACCCCGATACGCACCTTTACGAGTTCACGCTCACCGCCCCGGCGGACTCGGCCGAGACGTTCGAAGTGACCATCACGGCCATCGAGACCGAGTACATGACCCTGTATCCCCATCTCTCCCCGGCAACCTACACCTTCGAAGTAAGGACAATGGTCATTGGCGACATACCCAACGCCGACGACCTGGCCCCGGGTCAGACCGGCGAGGTCGCCTTCGAGATAACCTACGCCGGCGACGAGCAGTTGAATATCTGGGCCGACAGCCCCGATTACGCCGGCGGCGGCCAGCCGACTTTCGAAGCGGCCGAGGGCGAAGAACCCGGCCAATACGTCTTGAGCATAACGATGCCTGACGAATACGACGGCCGGGCCTTCACGGTAACCGTTTATGCCGAGCCGGTCGGCTACGACCATGCCACGCCGGCGACAGGCGAGTTTCAGATCGCCTTCAACGAGCGCCCGTACATCAGCGATCCCGGTCCGGTCTTCCTGGCGGCCGGCGAGAGCAGGACCGTCAGCTTCACCGTCGCCGACGCCGACCGCTTTGCACTGGACGTCACAGCCGATGCCGACAATGCAGGCGTTATCGTCTCAGGTATTCAACGCGTCAACGGCAACACATATCAACTGACCCTCCAGGCACCCGCCGACCTGACGGAGGTCTTCGGGGTGACTATCACGGCGGTGGAGTCCGAATACAACGCCGCCTACGCCAATCTCGCACCGAGTTCCCGCACCTTCACCGTTTCCCCATTCCTAGGTCTGGAGACACCGCTGGCCGATACCTACGGCATCGACAGCGACGGGCGCGGGCTGACCATCGGCATAGACGGCTTCGCAGCCGACAGCGGGCCCGTGACAGTCACGTATACCGATGCCGAGGGGCTGGACGTCTTCATGCCGACTGGCAACCGCTATGCCCTGCTGCATTTCACCGAAAGCGATGGCGTAACGCCGATCGGCGACATCCTTGTGCAACTGTTAGCCGATCGATGCCCCAACGGCACCGAGAGGTTCGTCTCGCTGGCGACGATGGGCGTCACGCGAAAGGGCAACTTCAGCACCACCATTACGCCCTTCTACACCGACGTTGCCGTCCACCGCGTGATACCACAATTCATGCTTCAAAGCGGCGACGCGACCAGCGGCGATGGTTTTGGTGCAAGCGGATTGAAAGCAATGCTGGTCGAAACCTTCGGCCCGGCGGTCGGCGAATCGGGCAACCTTAGCTTCGCCGGACCCGGCGTGCTTGCCTACGCCAACACGGGCGAACCAGGCACAAGCGACTCGCAGTTCTTCGTAACCGACGTGCCCACAGGCTGGCTCGACGACGGTTACGTTATCTTCGGCCAGATGATCTCCGGTTGGGACGTGCAAGCCGACATTATCAATCACGATCGCAACACCAACGACAGGCCGTACAATCCCCCGCTGTTGAATTCGGTGGAGATACTCCAAGACAGTCCCCAGGACGCAACGATGACACTGGTGGCTACGGACGAGTTCACCGGCCAGGCTGAGCTGACACTAACGCTGACAGATCAAGCCGGCCATGAGGTCAACAAGACCATCACGATCATAGCCGACGACCAACTCACCGTCGCTCCGACTATTGACGCAGTCCTCCACGCCGCCATAGCCCCGAGCGAATCGACCGACGTGTCGCTCGACGTCTACTACGAGGGCGATCGTCCGCTCAACATCTCGGTCGTCAGCGGCGACGAGCAGATTCCAGTGCAGGTGACAGCCGGTGAGCTGCCGGACCAGTACGTCCTGGAGGTGGGCCTACCGGCCGATTACGACGGCCGGTCGTTCGAGATAACCTTCTCGGCCACACTTGCCGGGGTCGGAAATATCGAGCCTGTGGTCCATCGCATGGGATACTCGTTCGGCCTGCGGCCTGAAATCCTCGGCGAAGAGACGGTCTTCACCGCACCAGGCCAGCAACTGATCTCCATACCGATCACGATCGACGACGACGACGCGACCG
>JABMQG010000052.1 GCA_013203365.1 Planctomycetota bacterium
GTATGAAAGTCAGGCGACGGGACAAACAAGACACCCTCGGGAGCTTAACAATGCGAAAAGCCCTTCTTGTCTTCCTTTCGGTCCTTGCAGCCGTTTCGCCCGCCTGCCGTAAGGGCGAATCGAAAAACGCTACTACCCCGGCAACGCAGCCGGCGCCAACCTCCGCCGCGGCCGCACATGTGGTCTACTGGGGCGGCTTCCGCGGACCCACTGGCGATGGCATTGCCCCAGAATCCGCCACGCCGCCGCAAGACATAGATGCGGCAAAAGACGTCCTCTGGAAGAGCCTCGTTCCCGCCGCCGGCTGTAGCTCCCCGATTGTATGCGGCGACCAGGTCTTCCTCACCGGACAAGATAGGCGAATACTCGCTTTCGACCGCCAAACAGGCAAGCTGCTCTGGGACACCGCCCTTACCGTCCCGCCGCCCGCGTCCTCCCCTGCTGAAGAAGAGCCCTTCGAGCCAGGCCAGGCGGGCCTGGCAGCACCAACCGCATTCACCGACGGCCGACGGGTCTACGCGTTCTTCGGCTGCGGAACCATCGGCTGCGTGGACCTGGCCGGCAAGCAGGTGTGGGCCAAACAACTGGTCGCCCGGCCGGTAAACCGTTTTGGCCTGGCCGCCAGCCCGGTCGTTTGCGGGCCCGCCATTATCCAACAGGTCGACCTCGACCCGGACGAGACAGGCCAAGCCCCAGTGTTCCGCTCGTTCATCGTAGCCCTGAGATGCGAAGACGGCGCCGAGCTTTGGCGCCAGACTCGGCCGGTGTACAGCTCGTGGCCTACGCCGCTGCTGATAGGGAAGCCAGGCCGCGAGGCCGTCGTCACCTGCGCCGACCCGTGGGTCATCGCCTACAGCGTCGCCAACGGCCGGGAGCTCTGGCGTGTGAACGGGCTCAGCGGTGATGTAGCAGCTTCGCCCGTGGCGGCAGGTGGACTGCTTTATGCAGCCGCCGATCCGTATGGAACAATGCTGGCCATCCGACTAGGCGGCGCCGGAGACATAACGAACTCGCACGTGGCCTGGACGTTCGATGAAGATGTGCCCGAAGTTGCAGGCCTCCTGTGCGACGGCCGGAGGTACTTCCATGTCGCCGCCGACGGCACACTGCGATGCCTCGACGCCGCCACCGGCTCGCCCTTGTGGACTGCCCAGCTTGACAACACCTTCTACGCCTCGCCCACGCTCGCCGACGGAAGGCTATTCCTCATCGACATAGCCGGCTCACTGTACGTCATCGACCCCGCCTCCGGACAGGTTCTTCACAAGGGCTCCCTGGGCGAACCGGTCAACGCTACGCCCGCCTTCGCCGTGAGTCGAATCTACATCCGAACCGAAAAGCACCTGCTCTGCCTCGGCCGGGAATAGGCCCGTAGCGGGCTTGTCATAATAACGAGCGCGCCTGACTCGGATTAAGGTTGGATTGGGCCAAACCCTGGGGATTGCCGGGAGTGCCACAATTTGGCCCCTGTTCTTTGGAACGGGGCCGTCTGGGCGGATTACATCATCATCCTTTCCTCCAGCGCAGTATTGTCGACAGCCCAAGGGCTCCCAAGACGAAGCACAGCCCAACTAGTGTGACCGCAAGGTTTCGCTTGAATTGTACCGGCTCGAATCGCCAGAGGATTTCGTGCTCTCCCGACGGCACGCGGACGGACATGAACATGTAGTTGGTTCGTTGCACGGGCGTCTGTTCGCCGTCGATCGTGCATCGCCACTGGGGGTGGTACGTCTCGGTCATGACCAGCTGCCTGGCCCCCGCGGCCCGGGTTCGCATCCTGTACTGCCCCGGCAGGTCTTTCACGTCGAACACACCTTCGTCCGCGCCCGCCGATGCGGGGAAACCGTCAAACGCGCCGGCTGGCTGCTCGATGAGGGCCACGGTCTTGAGGTCCTCATGCCCGCCGGCGAGCTCGTTGAACAGTTCGTTGGGGTCGTCGAAGGTGAGGGTCCTACCGGTGAGGAACGCGTGTGGGAATGCCTGGGTGTTTTCCGTTATGAACACGGGACCCTTCGAGTAGGCCGGGCGAAGGTTAGGCCCCACGCCAAAAGGGCGGTTCGTTACGAAATATCGAACCCCCAACAGATCGAGAACTCGGCGATTGCCACGCCAGGCCAACATCAACGTTTCCCACTGCCTGGGTGTCAGGAAAGTGTCGCCGCGATTGATCATCGTCTGCCTGATCCGAAACTGCATGCCACGGAAGCGGTCCAGGTTGGTGCGGTACCAGCCCCAACAGATATACCGGCCTTGTCCGATGTTCTCCTGCATGAAACGCACGTGCTCGGGTGTGCCGGTTACAACGGCGTTTACTTCGCTTGCGTCGGCCGTCGTGTGGTGCAGCATGCCGGCCGAGTATGCCCCAAGGTCGGCAGCCACCAGCAGGACAAGAAACCAGCCCATCGCCGCGGTCCGCACACTGCGAAAAGCAAAGAATGCCGAACCGGCGCAAATGGAGGCGATGCCGGCTGCAACCTGGCACCACGTGGCGACGTCGCCGTCGAGAAAGATACGCCTTGGCATGGCCCGCAGGGCCTCAATCGCCTCATCCCGGCCGGGACCGTTGAAACTAGCCACGCTTTTGATGAAGGCCAGGCCCGGGAAAGGATCGTCCATCAAGCCGCGAAGCCTGACCAGGCTGCCAGCCAAGACGGCCAGCAGAAACGCCCCGACCAGGATTGGGACGATCCGATGCCACTTCTTTGATCGCCTCGTTTCCTCGCTAGTAAACAAAAACGCTGCTTGAAGCCCGATCGCCCCCAGGCACGCTATGGCAAACTGTACCAGGCCGAAAAACCTCGCCGGATTTCGCATACTTTTGAACATGGGCAGATGGTCATAAAGTATCCGATAAACCGGAAGGAAACGCCCCGCGGCAATGACGGCGACGATGACGATGAAGACGGTCAGCCGGGGCACCCATCGGTTTCTCCAGGCCAACGGCACCGCGACTATCGCAGCCAATAGGGGAACCAGTCCCGCGTAAAAGCCAAGTTCGTGGAAGTTCGGCTCGCCCCAATAACCAACGCGGTAGTTGCCGTAATAGAATGGTACAACCATTCGCAGTGCCGTTCTGCCCGGATGCTGGCAGATCTCCGTGATAAAATCCCATCCGACCCCTGTTCGCAGGCTCCTGGCGGACTGACACAACGCCGGCCCGAGCTGCACCATTGCGATAGCCCCGCCCAGCACGCAGGCGATGCCGATAGCCGACGCCGGCCAGAATATTGCCGGAATCGATCCTCGGGGGCTTCGAAGCCTGCCAACCGCCATAACGATCGTCTCGCCGACGGCCCATATCCCCAAACCTACTACCAGCACCAGCAGTAGGTGAACGGCACATGCCAACGTCAGCAGGGCGATCGGGATACTGGCAGCAAAGGCGAATCTCCAGCTGGACCTGCTTATCGCCTGGGAGATGAAGAAAACAGTCAGAACGATCCAGGGATACCCCTGAATCCAGTTTGGGTGCGTTACATGGCCAAGCGTAAACCCCCCGAAGCTAAAGCTGATCGCCCCGATCAGCGAAGGAATAGGCCCGCAGCGAAGCGTGACACGCATGAAAAGGTACGTAAACGCCCCGATCAGGAAAAAGTGCAACAGCACGGTCAGGAAGTATCCCAGGCAATAATCGACCCAGGCTAGAGGCAGCCGAAGCGGATACAACACCGCGCCTTGGGCGCCTGCATGAAAAGGAACACCGCAACTGACGTAGGGATTCCAATGGGGGAATCGGCCTTGTGTGATCTCCTCGGCGGCATACATGTATAAAGGCTGGTAGGCATAGGTGGCGTCCTCACGAACGATAGTCTTTGGATCGAGGAATCCTTTCCAAAAGAAGCCGCACGTCAGGAGGAGCAGGATTCCAACGCAGACCCAATCGGCTCGCCGAATTCCCCAAATAGAACGCCGCCGATCGGGTTGGCACAACGCTTCCGGACCGGCGGACTTTGCGGACTTTGCGGAATGCGCAAGTGGTGCTCTCGCCCCTTTTCCCTTTTTCCTCGGCACGTCGCTGTTTCCCCTAAGAGCCTATCCTAATAACCCTCTGGCTTCGGTCGGCTGCAACGCCGATCTGCGGCGTCGTGCTGCATCGGCAACCGTCGAAGGTTGCCTGCTTCGCAC
>JABMQG010000532.1 GCA_013203365.1 Planctomycetota bacterium
GGATCCCATGCACAGGAGGGCGGGGATTGTGCTATGGGGGTCTATCGTGGGATGGGCAAGATTGGTTGGGGAGAAGCCAACCTGATCCAGATCAGAGATCCAGAACACATCTGGCACGACCCCACCGGCCACACCTTCCATATCCTGATGCGGGCCAACACAGGCAGAACCAACCTGGCGTGTCTTGCGAAGGCTGTTGAGTCGGAGGACGGGCAAATAGCCGTCAGCCTGGAGAACGCCCCATCCGGCGAACCCATGCTCTATGTGCCGCTACCCGGCGGGCATGGGTCCTTTCATATCGCCTACGATGAGGGCACGCGCCTCTACTGGATGATCTCCTCACAATCTACGGATTCGATGCAGCGCATAGAGACAATGCACCCCAAACGCTACGGTTTGCCCGACAACGAACGCCGCCGGCTTGTCCTGCATTTCTCGACGAATTGCATGGACTGGTGTTTCGCGGGCCTGGTGGCCGCGGTGGATGATATGGGTGAATCGCACTACGGCGCCTCCATGATCATTGACGGAGACGACCTGCTCATCCTGATGCGAACCGCGGACGCCGAGGCACAAAATGCGCATAACTCGAACATGATCACCTTTCATCAAGTCGAAGGCTTGCGAGAGTTGGCATACTAATCACCGGAGAACAAACAACATGAGAAAAGCCATGCTTGTCCTGTCACTCAGTATGCTTGGCCCCGGCCACCGGACCACGGCCGGGGAAACACAATGGCGGTACATGCCCTTGCGCACGGCCGCGCAAAAAGCCAAGGGCTACCCGGGCGGTGAGACCGGGCAGATGTTCTTCTGTGGTGCGTTTTCTCCCTCGTCCCCCGATTACGTGGCGATTGGCGTGGACACCGCGCAGACTTACATCTCCGTCAACGGGGGCAAGTCGTGGCAGATGCGCTCGCGCGGGATACTCTCCAACGGCGTGCAGTCGGTGGCGTTTGATCCGCGGAACAAGGACATCCTGTTCGCCTTCGGGCTGAACGCATTCCCGCGCACGCCTGCCCGAAAAATCATTCGCACCGCCGAGGGTCTGCGTGGCTCCAAGGGACACCCTTTTGGCGGCATTTACCGCAGTGTGGATTGTGGCCGGTCGTGGAAACTGATGTTCCGGGCGATGGTCCTGCGGGATCAGGCGCAGAACCAGTATTTCGCCTTTGACCCGGATAGTTTTGACGGGACTCGCTGCCGTACTATCTACGCTGCGAGCCACAACAAGGGCCTGCTCAAAAGCACCGATGGCGGCGAGACCTGGGAAAGCCTGGGACTGGAATACAAACACATCAATGCAGTGCTCATCCATCCGAAAAACAACCGTCTCTTTTTCATTGCCACACATGAGGGCCTGTACCGCTCGGACGATGCCGGCGCTACGTTTTGCATAATTGGCCGCGGATTGCCGGCGGGAGCCCCGGTCTCCGGACTGGTCCTGAACGCCAAGAATGAAAATGTCCTTTACGTGGCGCTGCACAAGGCGGGCGTCTGGTGGAGCACCGACGGTGGCCACACTTTCACCCCGCGCGGCAACGGCCTGGAGAAACACGAGTGGCGGCGTCTGGCCATCAGCCCGGTCAACCCGAACATCCTCTACGTCCAGGCGCAGCGAGTAACCAGCAATACCTCTGTCCAATGCAGCCGCGACGGCGGCGAGACCTGGCATCCCATTGGCAAATGGGAACCACACATGATCGGCAATCATCCGCAATACGGCGGCTACTTCGCCGAAGGCATCATCGCCCACCCGACCGAAGCGGAGACCGCCCTTATCTTGAGCCGTATCCACAAAACCACCGACGCCGGGCGTTCCTGGCAGCACTCCGCCGACGGCGTCAGCGGCTGCCGGTTACGGCCATCGCCTTTTGCCCGGACGCGCCGAAGACGTTCATCATTTTCTACACCGATCACGGCGCCTCGGTCACGCATGACAACGGCGATACATTCGCCTGGCTTGACGCGTTGCGGAAATTTCATCCCATGTCTTGCGGCCCGGGAGCCATTGACCCCGTGCCCGGGGGCAAACGCATCATCACTTCGGTCGGCGGTTGGTCTAGCCGGCAACTCATCCTCAGCGAGGATAACGGCGCCACTTGGAGGGTTGTCCAGCCTGAAAAACAGAACTATGGCCGCGTCACTTTTCACCGTCAGAAACCAATGATTGTCTATGTGAACGCCGGCCAGGGCGGTCTGCGCAGCGA
>JABMQG010000533.1 GCA_013203365.1 Planctomycetota bacterium
ATGTGGAAGGTCGGCGGTGCGAAAGCCGCCATGGGCGCCTCGCTGGATGAGGTTATCTCGGCCGCCCAAAAGGCCATAGACAACACTCGAAGCGTCGGGGTCGGGCTGACGCCGTGTACAATCCCCGCCGTCGGGCACCCCAACTTCAACGTCGAACCAGGCAAAATGGAACTGGGCATAGGCCATCACGGCGAACCCGGAATAGAGGTCGTGCCCCTGCAATCCGCCGAAGAAATGGCCAAGACAATGCTCGACGTGATCCTGCCGGACCTTCCCTTTGAACCCGGCGATGAAGTCGTAGTGCTGGTTTCAGGGCTTGGGGCAACGCCCGTAATGGAACTATACATTCTCTATAGCCGCCTGTCCGATATCCTTGCGGCTTCAAACATCAAAGTTTATCGCACCTATGTCGGGAATCTCTTCACCTCACTGGAGATGTCCGGGGTGACCGTGACGCTAATGAAACTCGACGACGAATTGAAGACCTGCATGGACACCCCTTGCGATTCCATGGGACTGACGCAATTCTGAAACCGAAAGGGCCGCACATTACATCGTTCCCCAACAAGGCAGGCGTCGCGATCATTTTCGCCCTTATCGACGAGATACACCGCAACAAACAATCCCTTAGCGACATTGACGGGCTTATCGGCGACGGCGATCACGGCATAAACATGAACAAGGGCTTCCAGATGTGCAAACAGCGGCTCGTCGCCGACACCGACGACATGTCGGGTGCGTTTCGGGTGCTCGCTCAGGTGCTTATGGACCACATAGGCGGGGCGATGGGCCCGCTGTACGGCTCGTTCTTCAAGGCGATGGCGAAGGCCTCCATGAAAGCAGATCCGATCGACGCCGGGCTGTTCGCCGACATGCTCACCGCCGCCGAGCAGAAGGTTCGCGACATCGGCCAATGCCAGTTGGGCGACAAGACGCTGCTGGACGTACTGGCCCCCGCCAGCGATGCGTTCAAAAAAAACCTTGCCAACGGAGGCAGCTTCGCAGATGCCCTCGACGCTATGTCAGCCGCAGCCGAGATCGGCAGGGAAGCAACCATCGACATGATCGCCAAGAAAGGCCGGGCCAGCAGGCTCAAAGAACGCTCCAAAGGAGTCCCGGACCCAGGCGCAACTAGCTGCTGCCTTATACTGAATACCATGGCAAGAACAGTCAAACAGCTCCTCGCCGACGCATAAGCCGCCCGTCAATCTGCTCGGCTAAGCTACACAGGCCGACGTTGGCGACTTTCAGAAGCGAGCCGACGGCCCTGTCAGATCAGGTCATCCTCAGCGCCCCTGGTGAGGGCTTCTTGCATGAAAAAGGCATTTTCCAAGGGTGAGCCCCCGTCAAAAACGGCGCTGCCGGTTACCACTATGTCCGCACCCATAGCAGCTACGTCGGATATGTTGGCTCGCTTAACGCCGCCGTCGATGCAAATGAGAATGTCCCTGCCGACATGGCGGATCATCTGAGCGAGCCGGTCCGCCTTCCCCCTGACCGCGGGAATAAGCTTCTGCTCCACCCAACCCGGGTTGACGGCCAGCAGAACAACCATGTCTATCTCATCCATGACCGAGGCAATCGCCTCCAACGGCGTCCCCGGATTAAGCGAAACCCCGCGTACGATGCCGCGGGCCGGGTCATTCACGTTCTTCGCTTCACCTATCGCCTGCAAAACCCGGTGCAAATGCACGCAGGATTCAACGGGGATCGTCAGAATATCGGCCCCGGCAGCGATATAATCGTCTACCTTCCCCTCGGGTCCCTCGATCATTAAATGCACGTCTTTCAGCAGCGATGTCTCAACCGCCTTGATGATCGGCGGGCCAAAAGTCAGCATGGGACAAAAACACCCGTCCATGACGTCGAAATGAAGAAGTTTAACACCTGCCTGCTCTAGCAGCGTAAGGGCAGAGCCCAGCGACATAACATCGGCAGCAAGAGCCCCCACGCTGATCCGTGGGCACACCGCTCGCAGTTCGTCAAAAAGAGGTGACCTGGTCATTGTCAATCCTGACCGGTGATTTCTTCCTTCTTCAGGTCTTGATACAACTCGTACGCATCAGCAGGTTTCATGTCTTCGTGCACGACCTTCCGGACGGCTTTCATCATGGCCTTGGGTGCGTCGCTCTGAAATATGTTCCGGCCCATGTCCACCCCGGCTGCACCCTCCTGGATGGCGTTGTAGGCCATTGTCAGTGCGTCCAGCTCAGGGAGCTTCTTGCCACCGGCCATTACGATCGGCACGGGACAGGAGGCCGTCACCGTCTCAAAGCCCTTGTCCACGTAATAGGTCTTGACTATCTGCGCACCCAACTCGGCGCAGATTCGGCACGCCAGTCGGAAGTACCTGGCGTCGCGAACCATTTCCTTGCCGACGGCCGTGACCGCCATCGTTGGAATGCCATAACGCATGCCCATATCTACCAGCCTCGTCATGTTTTGCACCGACCGCGACTCGAATTGTCCGCCTATGAACACCTGAAGCGTAATCGCCGATACGTTCATGCGAATGGCGTCTTCGATGTCCACTGCCAGGTGTTCGTCTGACAGTTCCTTGAGAATGCTGGGCCCGCCACTACATCGCATGACTATGGGCTTGGTCAGGGACGCAGGCACCGTGGTTCGCAGTATGCCACGGGTTAGCATCAAGGCGTCGGCGTAGGGCATCAGGGGAACGATTGTCAGGTCGATCCGCTCCAGGCCCGTGGTCGGACCCTGGAAGTACCCGTGATCGATCGCCAGCATGACCGTTTTCCCGGTCTGGGGGTTGAATATCCGCGACAGGCGGTTCTTCATACCCCAGTCCAGCGAGCCGGCCCCCTTGAGGAAGAAACCAGGCGTTTCGGTGGGGACATCCTCATAGAATCTCTTCGCTTCATTTGCCGAATCTGCGTCCGCCATGATATGAAAAATCCTTTCTTTGCATCGAGTTGGTGCAATGAACAGCCTTCTACCAACGGACTGCCAACGGACACATTATTGTATTTGGTTTGTTTTTATGCACCTATTTTCCTGAAAAACAGAACCTGGCAACTCGACCAAAAGCGAGCAAACATATTGAACGGCCTAGGCCAATCACTTACAATATCACTAATGACGACAGTTTCGACCAGCGTGCCTTTGCTTATGCCCGCGGCCGTTGTGAACTATCGCGAATTGGTCATTGCTGCAGCGGTTCTGGTTGCCGTGATGGTGCTGGGCTGTGTGGGTGTCATACTGCTTGGCAGGCGGTTTCGCAGTAGCCGGCGAACGCCATTTGAGCAACCATTTACACTGGATCAGCTTCGCACGCTGTACCAACAGGGCCAAATGACACAAGCCGAGTTCGAGCGAACCAAGGCAGCCATGGCCAGGCGCTTTAGTGAAGGCCACCCCGCAGGTCAACTGCCTCACCGAACAGAAAACGAGGAAATCCTCCCCCCGCAAGAGGGAACTTCGTCAAGTTGACCGGCGGATCGGGTCGATAAAAACTGGCGAAGAGTCTGTAGAGCTAACGTGGACAACAGGATAGGTTCAAGGTCAATACACAATGCCCAATATTCCGCACAACGGCGGCCCCACCGGGCCTCGGGGCCGCAAGCCCAGTACATGTAGTTTCTGTAACCGGTCGCAACGAGACGTTGGACCAATGGTGGAAGGTCCGGAAGGTGTCTTCATCTGCGCCAATTGCGTGGAGTTGTGCCACAACATCATCCGGCAAGAGAAGCGCAAACTCAGTGAAACCAAGCCGTTATTCTCCAGCATTCCGACGCCTCGGCAGATCAAGAAGCACCTAGATGAGTACGTTATCGGCCAGGAACACGCCAAACGAACGCTCAGCGTGGCGGTGCATAACCACTATAAGAGGCTTACACAGATGGACTTGGCTGACAACGATCAGGTGGAGATCGAAAAGGCCAACGTCCTGTTGATCGGCCCGACCGGTTCAGGCAAGACACTGCTGGCACGGACACTGGCCCGAATCCTCAACGTGCCTTTCGCCATCGGCGACGCCACAACGCTTACCGAAGCCGGCTATGTGGGCGAGGACGTCGAGAACGTCCTGCTGAAACTGCTCCAGGCGGCCGACTACGACCTGGAAGCCGCCCAGAGAGGAATCATATTCCTCGATGAGGTAGACAAGATAGGCAAGACCTCCAGCAACGTCTCGATTACCCGAGACGTCTCCGGCGAGGGCGTCCAGCAGGCACTGCTGAAGATGCTCGAAGGCACAATCTCCAATATCCCACCGCAAGGCGGACGCAAGCATCCCGAACAGCAA
>JABMQG010000534.1 GCA_013203365.1 Planctomycetota bacterium
ATACAGGCCACCGCCGGCGAAGTTAACTGGCCAAGTTTCTTAAAGTCGGCTCCGTACAACTGCAGGCCAAAGGCCGTTGCGACCATGATTATGGGCTTGCCACCGCGGTCCTTTAGTCCTGCAACACTAAGGATCGGCTCGCCGGCGTTCAGGATGGCGATCATCTTTCCATCCGCCAACGACAGGACGTTTACAAAGCCATCCTGTCGCGCCAGGAACACCTCCGGCACGGAGTCGTCGTCGACGTCAAAGGCTGCCGCGGCCACCACTGGCACGCCGGCAGTGCTGAAACCCCAGCCCTGGACCTTGCTGCCCGGCAGGAAAGACTCGACCGGGCACCAGTTGATGCCGCCTTCGTTGGCGGCCAATAGGCCCTTGTAGGCCGGCAAATTCAGCGTTTGCGCCCAGCCAAACTTATGGACCATCTGCGAGCCGAACTCACCAACGGTGGGAGTACTGGCGAGTTGTATATATAAACCATTCTTGCTGCGCCGCTTGGACCAGAGCGTAATGGACCTGCCGACCGACGCCAGGACCTCCGGCTCACCGGGATAAATCCCCACAAGTCGAGTGCTGGCGGAGATATCCTGCCCCATGCCGGAGTAATCCTTACCAAGGCCATAGGAACTACCGTCTGCCTTGACGACGTAGGTGTAGCCCGCCCAGAGGATGACCTCCTTGCGTTTTGGATCGTCAGGCCCCCATGCCGCCATAGCCAGCACGCCGGCGCCGGCGGAGGCTCCTTCGACCTGCTCTTTTCCCAAGTTCCGTACCTGAGCCTGGTAGAGGTCGCCGACGTACTGCGACTTGCCCAGGCCGTCGAAACAGTGCAGTTGCTCCATGAGCGTGAAGACCAGGATCTCTGACTTGCCGTCCTCGTCCATATCCGCGCACTGCATGGTGAAGATCTCGCCCGGCACCGACCGTGACCAGAGTTGCTTGCCGGCGGCATCGTAGGCTGCGACCTCCTTGTTGGACGTGCCCACGACCAGCTCATTAGCGCCGTCGCCGTTGATGTCAGCGGCGAACGCCTTGGTTCGCAACCCGGCGGCGGCGAGATCCGCGGCGTAGACCTCTACTTGGGTCAGCGCCACGTAGGGCTTCTTGGGGTTCAGGGCCTCAATCTTGATCCGCACCTGGCGGGCCGGCTGGTTGATCGCGATTCGGAAAGTGGGCAGGCGTCCGACGTCCCAGTGGTGGATGGCCTCCAGACCCGTCTCCTCGTAGACCACCTCAGGGTGATCGATCGTCCGCAGGTCCTTCTGGAAGCCGTCGTCGCTGAGGACTACCGAGAACGTAAGGTCATCCTTGCCGTATATAGGCCGACCCCGGAAGCCAAAGTCCATGATGCTCACCAGACGCACGTGCGAAAGGTCTTGGCGCTCCTCCAGGGTCAGTGTCAGCTCGACCTTCTTGCTGTTCCATGTGGGCGCGTTGTTGGGCAGCGAATACAGATAGAAATTGCTTTTGGCCAGCCAATCCAGGCCCACGCTGCTGGTAACCTCCGGCACGCTGGTGAGCTTCAGGCTGGGGATTCGCCGCCAGGGCATGACCAGGGGCTTATCGCAGGGGCTGATATCCAGCAGCGGATTGTCGGTCTTGGCCGATGGCTCTCTAACCACGTCGGCCTTGGGCGCGGGCGCGGATTCCCACAGAGCCGACAGCGCCTCGGTCGTCAGAGGCAGCTCGCCGTTCTGGGCCAATTGCAGTTGTGACTTGCCCTGCTGCAGATCCTTGTCCGCCGCCTCCACGCCGGTCCTGACTTTTATGGCCTGCTGGGCAGGCACGTCGATCTGGGCTATTCCTGTCACGCAGTCCAGCAGCAAGTTCACGGGCGAGGGGCTTTGGAAGATCGGAGTCATTCCCTTGGCCGTCTTGGCCTCCAGGAGGGTCACGCCGGCCAGGTGAAGCTTGTTGTCCGTCAGCACGTATACGACTGCGTCTGACTGAAATTGCGACAAGGGCATATTACCGCCTGTGCCGATCAAGGCCTGGTGCGGGCGGCCGTCGCATGTCCCGGCCACCACCTGGGCCTGCGGGCCGACCTGCCTGGTGGTGAATTCGTCGCGGCGTTTAGGCCCGCTGACATACAGAAGGTTCTGGATCGTCTCACGCTGGCCCTTGGTGAGCGTGACGCTCTTGAACTGAGAGAGGACCTGCGGTTTTGCTGAGCCGTCCCACTCCCATTGTTCATTGGTCTGTTTGAGCGACTGGGTGTTCTGAATGTGGAATGTGTTTCCTTGCGGCGATTGGACCGTCCAAACCCCCTGCTCGATAGCGGCCTGGTTCCCGGTCCGCCATCGGCAGACCAGGTTGAACGGCCCGTCCTGGCGAGCTTCTGCGGTGTCCAGAACGACGAAGTAGTGCCCCTTCAAATGGACGATCGTTCGGGTGCAGTCGGCGCCGCCGGTGTCGATTTCCTTCGAGGCCACTATGCTGAATGGGCCTAGGTTGGCCAAAGCCTCCATGGTGCAGCCGCCGGCGGGCACGTAAGGCTTGCCGTTAGAGACGCAAAACGCGTTGCGGCCCCAGGTGGTGTGATGCTTGGTGTTATGGAAGAGCCACAGATCGCCCAGATCCGTGTAGCGGGCGATGGTGTTGTTCTGGAAGGGCAACCACTTGGACAGCCACGTCGTGGCCAGGAACATGTAGGCGTCGTTCGACGACATGCCGTCGCGGAAGGCCACGCGGTCGGCGCCCTTTTCAAACGGCGGCATGCGGAGTTCGTGCGAGTTCCACGCTCGATCCTGGACCGGACGAGAGAGGTACGTGTAGAGCCTCTTGTCAAGGGGCAGGCTTGCGACGCCGTCGTAGCGAGTAGGCTTGCTGATGGCACCGGCTGAATCATAGTGCATCAGCAGCATGCCCGTGGCAACCGAGCCCCACATGCCAGCGCCGGAGCCCAGTTGCTGGACATACCAGCGGTATTGCGGATCGTCATAATACCAAGCCGCCGCCGCCAGAAGCCCCCGCCCATGCCAACCTCCCCAGGCCCCGCCCGGATAGGCGCAGATATACGAGTCCAGCCCGGCGTAGCAGCCCGGAACCCCTCCCCAAAACCCTCGGATATTGTCGGTTGACAGGGCATACATATCGGCCATCAGTTTGAGCTTGCCGTTCTTGACCACTTGAGGCTGGCCCTGGTGGAGCAACGAGTAGAAGATCATCAGGGTGCTCTCGCCCAGTTCCGTTGTGTCGCCGTTGTCTCGGAATGAATCGTTGTAGTAGCCCAAGACTTTCCTGAGGCCTTCCGAGCGGCGGTCGATCTCAAGAAGGGTGGCGGCGTCCATGCTGCAGTGGTTCTTGACGTAGTCCAGCGTGTGGCAGGTGATCAGCAGGCAGGCGCAGAAGTGCCGTCCGCCTTCGGCGTTCATGCGCTCATCGCCGTTGCCGATGTGGTTGTAAAAGTACTCATTCGGATGGGCGCCCGAGAGCGCTAAGTAACTTTCAAACTCATTGAACTCCTCCGGGCTCAGCACGCCTGACTGCATCACGTACCGCAGGGCCAGAATGATGTTCATGCCGCCGTAATGGTTGCCGGGCTGGTGCGTTCGCCCGCCGACCGAACGGCAACGGTTCATTAGGTCAGCAGCGACGGCCTTCATCGCTTCGCGGGGGGGCGCTTTCTGTGGATCTTTCTCGGAGAAGAACCCTCCCATGCATATCGCCGCCGCGACGCCGTCGCGCCAACCAGGGAAGGGTTTATTCTGCGTGACCAGGGCAATCTGGGTGACGCTCTTGGACAGGTCAGCGTACGATGGGGGCGGGCCCCAGTTGTTGCCATGAATTTCAGCCCACTTGTCCTTGACGCCTTCGGCCAGAATCGTGTGAGGCAGCGTGGCTTGGGCGTCTTTCTGGACCGTGCTCAACAGCTTGCCGAACCTGGCCACGGCGGCCCGAAGACCCTTGGGCGTTGAGGCCTCTATTGCGATGAAGTTCACGTCTGCCCGAAAGGGCTCGAAAATCGTGCGCAGGACAAAGCGGTCGCCTCCCGGCCAGGTTCGATTGCTATAGGCCAGGAAGCGCGTGCCGACGGCATGCAGGAGGCGATTGTCCCTGGCGTTGCCCAGCACAATCAGCGGCGTACGGCTGTAAGCCTCGGCCAGCAGCCAGGTCTCTTCGCTGGTGACGGTCATGTCGTCGGTGATCTCTAGTTCCACGCCCCAAGCCTTGAGCTGCTTCTGGACCTCTCTGGCCGCTTGTCGCGTCCACGGCGCGTTTTTGCCGTAGACAATCACTGCCTTTGGCGCCTTGGCGGGCAGGAGCGGGGTCTCGTAATGGATCGGCCGGGGTAGCGCGCGAAAAGGCGGCTCGGCAGAGGCCGGGCCGGCAAAGCATGCCGTGCTAATCAGAGCGATCATCGCAGACCAGTTCAATGTGTGGAGTTGCGTTGATGTCATTGTGCTATCTCCAATAGCTGGGGGATTGATCTAGTTGTGGGCGGATAACAGGTCGACGACCTGCTGATGGCCACGGCAGGCGGCATAGTCAAGTACGGTTCGGCCGCTTTTGTCGGGCGTCAGCTCGGACTTGGTCAGGAGCAGCTTCACGCTGTCGGCATCGCCGGCCCAGGCGGCCCAGTGCAGCGGCGTGCAGGCCATGTCATCGGCCAAGGTTTGGTCTGCGCCTTGGTGCAGGAGAAACTTGACCACTTTAAAGTCGCCTCGCTGGGCGGCGGCGGCCAGCGGAGTCATGCTGTAGTTGTTGGGACGGGCGTTGATGATGGCGTCGCCATCGAGCAGCGCCTGGGCTGCCTGGGCGGACCTGGCGTAGTGCAGCGGCGTAAAATCGCGGTAGTCGGTGACGCTGACGTCAGCGCCGGCCGATAGCAGGAGCTTCACCATGTCGGCACTGCCACCCCAGGCGGCCCGGTGCAGAGGCGTCTGTCCGTTCATAGCCCCGGCATCGGGGGCCACACCTCTTGAAAGCAGAAGCTTCGCTGTTTCGACCGCGCCTGCGTCGGCTGCCCAGTGAAGGGGCGTATAGCCCCAACCGTCTTTTGAGGACATAGGGGCGCCTGTATCCAGAAGTAGCATGGCCGCTTGCGCATCGCCCTTGGCGGCTGTATGATGCAACAGAGTCGCGCCG
>JABMQG010000535.1 GCA_013203365.1 Planctomycetota bacterium
GACAATAACGTGTGAATACATTGTGAATTCGACAGCTTGCGGGTTTGACAAGACGGCCCAAGTCGATTGAAGGGAGGCAGGATACAGCCGAGTTGCCGACTCGGCCGCTGAGCGGAAGGATGCTCAGGCCGGGCCAGTCCACAAGCCTAGCGATTGGGATCCATGCGAACAGTCTTATCGCATTCGGTCCAGCATGGTCAAAGGGATAGGTCTGGGGCTTTTAGCCTGGTCAAACATATTGTCGAGACGGTGCACGACGCGAAGATCAGTGTTACCAGCCGGCTTGGGCATGGCAGCGTCTTTCGTATTGGGTTGCCTATTTATGTTATGGATGACCGCGAGGCGGTCTTCAATTGGTGCTGGAGGGCTTGAAAATGATGAGCCGAAAACGAGTTGTGGTCGTCGACGATGAGCCTCACATTTGCCATGTTTTGGCTTTGAAACTCGCCAGGGGAGGGTTTGAGGTCATGATAGCCGGCGACGGTGAAGAGGCGTTGGATCTGTGCCTGGCCGAGAAGCCTGATTTACTTATCACGGACTATCAGATGCCTGTCATGTCGGGGCTGGAGTTGTGCAGGCGCCTTCGTCAAGAGCCGAGCACGGCCGATGTCCCGGCTATCATGCTGACCGCGCGAGGTTTTGATTTGGACGAATCCGAGACTGCGCAGACGGGTATCGCAGCCATTATGAGTAAACCTTTCAGTCCGGCTGAAGTGCTTCAGGCGGCGGTGGATGTCTTGAATTGTCAGCCGGTGCGTTCTCGGGAGGCCTGATGCAACCTACCCCAGCGACAAGAGCGGCGATCCCGCCAATCGGGAAGGTTTTGGAGGCAGTGGCGCGTCAGTTGGAAAAGCTCGGGCTGCTGCTGTCGGTGTATGGTTCGGCCGGGGAGGAATTGTTGGCAGGCGCTTCCGGCGGGGAAGTATGCAGGCGATTTTGCAGTGGCGACGGCATATGCCGAAAGGTTCGCGACGACGTCATCAAACAGGTGTGGGCCGACGGCAAACCTCGCATAGTGACCGAGCTGCCCGGCTGTCAGGTGCTGGCCATACCTGTGCTGCATCGTCGACGAATAGTGGCTGTGGCACTGGCCTGCTACTTGCCGACGAACGTCGCCGCCAGTGAAGAATTCGCCCGTGCCTGCGACCGCCTGCACTTGGATCGCGATTATCTGGCCTCGCAGGTATTGGCCGGGGTGACACATCCTGCGGAAGAAGCGCCCCATTGGATGGAGATGATCCGGCTGTTTCTGGCACAGGCGATGGAGAACGCCGTATCGAGGAACGAACTGACGTCGTTCAGCAACAGCCTTGGCAGCACGTACGAGGAATTGAGCCTATTGTACCGTCTGAGCGGTGCAATGAATGTTAACACCCAACCGGCGGAATTTTTTGAAAAAGTCTGCGCCGAGATGCTGGACGTGATGCACGTTGGCGCCGCTGTGACTGTGCTGAGCGAAGAACTTGCCCCTGACGGGACGCACCGGGTCATCCGCGTCGGACAATTGGATGTTCAGGACATTCAACTGGAGGCACTGGCCCAGGGAATGTTAGACGAAGGTATAGGCGAACAAGACGACCATGGCGTGGTGGTCAATGAGATGCCCGAGGCCTTCCAGCGGAATTATTCTCAGATCAAGAACTTCGTCGCCACGCCCCTAACGGCAGGCGAGATGTCCATGGGCCTGCTTATGGCGGTCAACAAGCTCGACGGCGAGTTCGACAGCACCGACCTTAAGTTGATCCATTCCGTCGGCGTTCAGGCGGCGGTGTTCCTGGCCAACAACCACCTGTACGACGAGCTTCAGGAACTTCTGATGGGCGTCTTGCACGTGTTGACGGCCAGCATTGACGCCAAGGACCAATACACATGCGGCCACTCCCAGAGGGTGGCGTTGATTTCTCGTAGATTGGCGGAACTGTGCAGCTTCGACCGCAGGCGGGTGGAGAATATCTATCTGGCGGGGCTGTTGCATGATATCGGCAAGATCGGCATTCCGGAAAACGTGCTGTGCAAACCCGGGAAGCTGTCGGAAAAAGAGTTCGACATCATGAAGAGCCATTCCCGGATCGGGGCGAACATTCTTTCCAACATTCGCCAGATGAAGCCGGTCTTGCCAGCTGTTCTGCACCATCACGAACGGCTCGACGGATGCGGATATCCTGACGGCCTGGCGGGCAATCAGGTGCCGATGGAAGGGCGTATCGTAGGTTTGGCCGACTGCCTTGACGCGATGACCTCCAGCCGAACTTACCGCATGGCCTTGCCGTTGGAGTATGTGGTGGCGGAGATTATCCGGTGCAGCGGCACGCAGTTCGACCCCATGCTGGTCGACCATTTGCTGACGCTCGACCTGCCGAGTTTCCTGGTCGAACTACGCGAGGCAAAACCGATGGTGTCGGATATCAGTGGCATTGCCCGAACTTGCCAGGTGCGGGCCGACCGGTCCCGGGGCGACTGCGTCGCCGGGGCAAACGATGCCGGAACAGGCCTTGTTGGGGCTGTGCCGGCCTTGACAATGCAACAGGAGGACACCGATGGAGATCAAGGCTGAACAGTACGGACGTGCCGTGATTTTGAGAGGCAGGGGCGAACTGACCGAAGAGGGCTTGGCGCCCTTTGCCGAGGAAGTGAATCGGCAGTTGGCCGGCGACGTTTTAGACGTGATCCTGGATCTGTCGGAAGTTGCGTTCATGGACTCTGTCTGGCTGGAGTATCTGCTGGGGCTACGGGAGTCGCTGTCGAAGAAACAGGGGCATCTGACGTTATGCGGCCCAGGCGATAACATTGCCAAGATACTCGAAAGTACCCGCCTGGACGGGCGATTTGAAACCGTCGGCGATGCCGTTGAGGCGATCGGGGCCGTCTGACCCAAGGCGGGATTCGACCGATGGGTTTTGCCACGAATGGCATTAGGTTAAGCACAAGGAATGCCGGAAAACTCAGGTAAACTGGGCCTTTGATTCACACCATGCATCCTGCAGAGCATCTGTTTTGGCCCCAGGAATCCTTATCCTAATGGCATTAGGTTTTGCCACCGGCGGCTGAAAAACTGCGATTGGGGCAATTGCTGATTCACATCCGGTCGATTCCCGGGGCCGTTATCGCTATAATGGCTGCTTACCGTCGGGAGCCCGTCGATGGCGAAGAAAGATTATTACGAAATCCTGGGCGTATCTCGAGCCGCCGGTGACGCCGAGATCAAGAAGGCCTACCGCAAGTTAGCGCGCGAGCATCACCCTGACGTAAGCAAAGCCCCCGACGCCGCCGAGCGTTTCGCACAGATCAACGAGGCCTATGAAGTCCTTTCCGACAAGAACAAACGGCAAACATATGACTACCTTGGCAGCGAAGGCCTAGGCGGCGGCGGCCCGGGTGGCTCGCGGGTACGATGGTCTTCTGCGGATGGCCAGAGAATCAACGTCGAGGAGATATTCGGCCGTAGCGGCGTGGACTTCGAAGACTTATTTTCCGGCTTCACCGGGCGAAGGCAGCGGCATCGCCCGCAAAGGGGAGGAGATATCGAATACAGCCTGAGTCTTGATTTCCTCCAGGCTGTAAATGGCGTAACAACTAACATCCAGGTGCAACGCCCCAAACCCTCAGGCAGGGGCGGGTTCATCACCGAGCAGATCGAAGTGAAAATTCCACCAGGTGTGGACGACGGTTCCCGCGTGCGTGTGCGTGGCAAGGGCCAACCTGGGTTCAACGGCGGCGAGCCTGGCGATTTGTACATAGTCACCCGGGTGGGCCAGCACCCGTACTTCCGGAGAATCGGGCCGGACGTCTACATTGATCTGCCAATCACCGTCACCGAGGCCATGCTCGGGGCCAAGATCGAAATCCCCACACTCACCGGCAAGACGCGGCTGACCGTACCGCCGGGTGCGGCCAGCGGGGTGCGTCTGAGACTGGCGGGCAAAGGCATTCCCAACCCGAACAAGAACACCCCCGGCGACCAATACGCCGTGATCAAGATCGTCCCGCCGAAAAAGCTCAGCGCCGCCGCCAGGCAGTTGGCCGAACAGTTGGCCGAACAACTTGCCGAGTCTAACGGCTACAATCCCAGGGAAGGGCTATGGTGACAACACCCGCACGGTTTTGGCGTTTGACCAGCTTGGTTGTCCTGGCGATGGCCCTAGCCGCCTTCAGCGGCGCGATAGCCGTGCTGCTCGTCGCGGCGCAAAGCTATGACCGACTAGCCGATGAGACTCACCGCCAGAATATGCTTCACATGCAGGTTCTAATCGCGACACTGCTGCTGATCGCGTTGTTCTGCATAGCGACGCTGATCATTCGCTACATGTCCCATTGCCTTCAGCGGCGTCTGGGCCGACATGGTCCCACCGAGTACGTCGACGCATGGAAGCTCGCGGGCCAGAGACTGCAAGTTCCCCCTAGAGACGAAGACCAAGCCCAGGACGACTGGGATCTCCCATCCGTGGAGTGATACGGTCGGCAAATGCCGGTTGCCGTTTCGGTCATTTCACTGCCACGGTCAAGGCATACAGTCGCAGGGCGTCGCTGTCTTTCGCCGGGTAGAGAAGATATATCTGATCCCTTTGCCGTTTCGTTCGGCTCCACCACCAGGCAAAGAGCCTCAGCGAGTCGGCGTCGAAGCCGAATTGGCCTGGGGCCGCGACGAGGTCGGCCATTGGCCTGTCGGCGCCGGCGGCGACTTGCTGGCGATCTTGGCCGGTCAGGGCCTCGACTGGAACGATGCGATCGTTGAAGACAAGCACGCCCTCACCTGTGGGCCGATCGCTTTGGATGCAGACATCGCCTCGTTCGCCCAGCGCGGCGGTGACATGCCCCGGCCTGTCGGGGCCGCGTCCGGCCTGGCAGGCGAGAAAGACCTTTACATCGTTTGGGGCCAGGCGGGTGTTGAAGGCCGCGCCGCCGGAAAAAGCCGGCTCTCGCGGGCGCAGGACCGTTTGATCGCGGGCCATTGCCCGGCTGTCGGGATACACGCACCATGCGTCGGCCAGATCGCCCTGCTGCCACGTCGTTCGCCGGCCGACCAGCAGGCACATTGTCAGCTGATTCTGTTGGCCGTCGGCTTCCTGAATGAGCAGGTGCATGGTTTTGGCCGAGGCCAATGGCGGTGCGGCCTGTGCCGCCATCCAGACCAGCAGGGCCACCCCTGCCCCCACTACGCCGACGCCGGCTGCGGCACGAAACCACCTGCAGGTGATGCGTAAGACGAAGGCGCCCAGCATTAGCATACCCGCCAGTGCCAGCAGCACCTGCTGTCGAAACGCCACCGGCCAACGGCAGCCGTCGGCGCCGGAAGGAACGTCGAACACGGCCGGGCAGATGATCGGTTCATCGGCGACCAGTCCCGCCGGCCAACTGACTGAGGCCGATGCCTCGGCCAACTCCACCGGAGTCGATTCGCCGGTGCCGTTATCGTACGTGTCGAAACATCGCACGGTGTATGTCTGCTCAGGCGAAGTCCCCGGCAGCATCACGGCCAGGGTGGCTTGGCGAGTGGGGGCTATCGTAATCGGATACAGCAGCATCGGTCCGCCGTCACCGGACCGCAGGCCAACCGCCGAGATCGTCTTTTTCAGGCCGTTGCGAACCTTCAACGTCGCCTGGCGGTTAGGCGACGGACGGGCATGTTGGGTTTCGGTTACCAGCAGTGATGCGGAGACCTCCCCCGCCTCGGCTCGCAAGGCGAACAGGCAAAAGCCCATGATGATTACCGCAAGTGCCTTGTGCAAGCAATACACCGGTCGGCGAAGCGACCGGCCCTCATCCATTAGGTCTTCCGATTCATCGTTCCTTACAGCAAGCATCCTTTCCGGATCATCATTTTCGCCCGGAGGATTTCCGCGACGGACCATGCTTGGGCTATGCAGCCTCGTGGGGCGTGAGGGTGATTGCCATCGAATATCTCGCTAATCTTTCCCA
>JABMQG010000536.1 GCA_013203365.1 Planctomycetota bacterium
ATGCTGGAGTTGGAATGAGCGACGCCGTCATCATCGAGCTGAAGAATGTGTACAAATCCTTCGGCCAGCTAGTGGTGCTGGCCGGAGTTGATTTGCAGGTCCGGCAAGGCTCCACTACGGTGGTAATCGGACCCAGCGGGTGCGGAAAGACCGTGCTGCTCAAGCATATGATCGTCCTGCTTCACCCGGATGCCGGAGAAGTGTTCTTCGACCGGCAGGACATTACCCACATGAGCGAGCGGGAACTGGTGGCGATTCGCCGTCGAGTCGGATTTGTGTTTCAGGGCGGGGCCCTCTTCGACTCCGTGGACGTCCAGGGCAACGTCTGCTTTCCGTTGGCCGAGCACCACATATCTTCAGCCGACGAACAGGCCGACCGCTGCCGGGAAGCACTCCGGATCGTGGGCCTGAACGGGCTGCAATACAAAATGCCGGGTGAACTGTCGGGAGGACAGAAAAAACGAGTGGCGCTGGCACGCGCCATCGTGCTGGAGCCCGACGTCATCCTATACGACGAACCGACCACCGGGCTGGATCCGGTCCGGGCAGACCTTATCAATGAACTCATCATCAAGCTTCAACACGAGTTGAACACCACGGCCGTCGTTGTGACGCACGACATGGCCTCGGCACGTAAGGTGGGCGACCGTATCGTTATGCTGTACAATGGCTCATTCATCGCTGACGCGTCACCGGCACAACTTGACGCCGTAACCGATGAGACTGTACGCCACTTCGTCGACGGCCGAGCCAGCAAGCAGGAACTGAGAGAACTCGAACTGGGATACTTTTTGGATATAGAAAACGGGCAGGCGACGACTTGAGCGAATCCACGCTTCAGCGGCCGTTGCCGATATTATCGCCATGGCCCTCAATAGCAATTCCTGACTGGGAGTGGGTTTGGAATGACCGAGTATAGACGTAACGTAGCCGTCGGCATAACGGTTCTGGCCGCCCTGATTGGTTTGGGATACATCATTCTACTGTTCGGCGAGGCCCCCGCTTTCGCCAAAGGCGGATATAAAATCTGGCTCAACTTGCCACAAGCCGGCGGCATTGTCACAAGCGCCGACGTTTACCTCAACGGCATGCGAGTTGGCACTGTCGCCGACGTAAGCCTGCGACCGGACCCGAGGGAAGGCGTGCGAATCGAATGCCGAATCAACCGCGACGTACGCATCCCAGCCGACGTGGCTGTTAGCATAGCCTCGGCAGGCTTCGGCGGCAGCGCTCACGTCGCGCTAACCGCCTGGCCGCTACAGGCAGGCCAACCGTGGGCCGGTTGGCTCGCCGATGACGATTCCGCCGAACTGACCGGAACTTTGCCTGCCGGCGGGTTGATCGATCGGCAGACAAGGGAGCAACTGGATAAGATCGCCACGAGCCTGGAGTCGTTTTCTCGATCGGCCGAAAAACTCAACCGCGTGCTGGACAGCCTTTACGCCATTACCGGCGATGCCGATAATCAAGCCAATATAGCCGCGGCATTAGACAACATTCGCGTTACCACCGCCCGCAGCGCCACAGTCATGGAGGAGCTGCGCCAATTTGTCACGGACGCCGGGGCCAGCATAAAAAAGGTTGATGACAGTCTCACCAAAGCCGCCGAGATGACCGTGGAGCGAATCAATGCAGTGGCTGGTAAAGTCATGGAGAACGCCGACCAGATCGGCCAACTTCTGTCGTCACTGAACCAGGCCGCCGGCAATATCTCCGAAGGCAAAGGCACCGCCGGTAAACTGCTCAACGACCCCCAGCTTTACAACAACCTGCTCGAATCCACCCGTCAGGCTTCACTGGCCATGGCCGAGCTGCAAGCCATGATAAAGGTCTGGAGAGCCGAAGGCGTCCGTGTCAATCTCAAGTAACCGGCCGACGGCCATTGCCTGTCGCGACGCCGTTTGAAAGTTATCTTGTTGCCGTTGCCCAGGCGCGTTTTTTTCGAAAGGCCCCGATGAAGATAGAGATGCACCTTCACACTAGCCGATACAGCCCTTGCGCAGCGGCCACACCCGAGGAAATGATGCGTGCGCTGATTGCCGCAGGCTACGAAGCCGTGTTTATCACCGAACACGAGTTTGTCTGGCCCGAAGCGGAAATCCGCAACCTGCAAGAGCTTTTCCCCCAAATACGCATCTTTCCAGGAGTGGAGTTGATGCTGGCCGAAAATAGCGCCGAGCATATGTTGGTGCTCGGGACGACGGACGTGCAGTACGTCCGCTTGCAGTTCGCACCAGACCGGGTGCTCGAAAAGGCCCGCAAAGAAGGCCGATTGACGGTGCTGGCACACCCATTTCGCTGGCCAGGTGGGGCGGAACTGCTCGGCCGAGACCAGTTACCCGACGCCATCGAGTACCTCACGAACAATCATTCGACCGAAATGGCCGAGCTTGCCCGGTCAGCCGCCAAGCAATATGGCCTGAACCTCGTGAACGCTGGCGACGTGCACACAGTCGAAATGATCGGCCGCTACTGGATCGAGTCCCACAAGCCGCTGGCCAACGCCGATGACATCCGAAACGTCATTGTAAACGGGCAATACCGCCTACGAATCAAGGGCCGCTGACAAATCGACGCGACGGTAAGCAAATATCACGTTACTTGAGCTAACCATTTGCCAGAATAGCAGTTATGGGTTGCCGGGAGGCAATGCGCACAACTTGCCTAAAATGGTGTATAAGAAGCTTGATTCGTAAGTACTTCAGTGTGTAAAATTATGTGTTTGCGGTATGCGTGCGTATGCGGCACATAGCGAATCTGACCGCAACCGGAGCCGAGTCTATGACCGACCGTATCAATGCAGTGATCAAGTCTCTCATTGAGAAAGGAACATCAAAAGGTTACCTGACTTATGAAGAGATGAACGAGAAACTCCCAGAGGAGTTCTCTCCGGAAAATCTCGACGGCTTGTTGATGACCTTGGATGAGAAGGGCATCGAACTGCTCGATGAGGCGGATGTGCCCGGACAGAAGGACTACGGCCCTGGTGGCAAGTGGATTCATGACCGGGCACATGGCCTCATGGACTCGATGTCCGACACGTATGGGGCGGAGGAGGCCGAACGGGTCGCCTACGCCACAGCGACGCAGCAAGCCCACAAGGTGGGTAAGAGCCCCAAGGGGTTCCGCACACCAGAGGGCGTAAGGACGGCGAAGCGCAAGCACAACCGTCCGACCGAGGAGTACAGGAAGACGGCAGAACTCCTGCAACAGGTGAAGCTGACCGCCTTCCACGATGAACTGATGAAGATCGCAGATGCCATGTC
>JABMQG010000537.1 GCA_013203365.1 Planctomycetota bacterium
AGGCCCTCGTCCAGGTCCATTTCGGCGTGGAAGCCGAACAGTTCAGCGGCTCGGGAGGTATCCAGGCGGCGGCGGGGCTGACCGTCCGGCTTTGAGGTGTCCCAGACTATCCGGCCCTGGAAGCCGACCATGTCGCGAATCTTCTCGGCAAGGTCTTTAATAGTGATTTCGAACCCGGCACCGAGGTTCACGGGTTCGGGGCCATCGAATTTCTGCGCGGCCAGGGCCAATGCACGTGCGCAGTCTTCGACATAGAGAAACTCACGGCTGGCTTTGCCTGTGCCCCATACGACAACTTTATCATCGCCTTGCTGTTTAGCCTGGACGAACTTGCGAATGAGCGCTGGGATAACGTGACTGGTTCGAGGATTGAAGTTGTCGCCGGGTCCGAAGAGGTTCACGGGGAGCAGATAGACGCCGTTGAACCCGTACTGCTGTCGATAGGCCTGCAGCATTACCAGCAGGGCCTTCTTGGCGATGCCATAGGGTGCGTTGGTCTCTTCCGGATAGCCGTTCCAGAGGTCCTGTTCCCGAAACGGCACCGGGGTGAACTTCGGGTACGCGCAGATGGTTCCAACCTGGACGAACTTTTTCACACCGCGCAGACGGGCCTGTTCGATCAGGTGCAGGCCCATGGCCATGTTGGCGTAGAAGAACCGCCCAGGATTGGCGAGGTTTGCGCCGATGCCGCCAACCTCGGCGGCGAGGTGTATGACTACAGTGGGCTTCATTCGGTCATACATCCGGACTACATCGTCTTCGCGCGTGAGGTCGAAATCCTCGATGAGCGGAATGAACAGGTCCTCCTCGGCCACGCCGGCCTTTCGGAGCTGCCCCTGCAGGTACCTGCCGAGAAACCCCGCGCCGCCCGTCAAGACTATGCGCTGATTAGTAAGGTCCACTTTTTCACCGTTGACAATCGGTTCGAGTTTTTCAGGAGTTGTTCTCTCTGTGCTCTTTAAGCACCCGTTCTTCCCCGGCCAATTTCCAGTCGTGTTCGATCATCATAGTGGCCAGGGCCTTGAAATCGACCTTTGGCTCCCAGCCGAGTTGTCGGCGAGCCTTGCCGGCATCTCCCAGGAGGATATCCACTTCGGCCGGTCGAAAATATCGCGGGTCTATTTCGACGTACTTTTTCCAGTCCAGATTCAGTTGCGTGAATACTTCCTGCAGGAATTCCTGCACGGAATAGCTCTTGCCGGTGGCAACCACATAATCGTCCGGCCGATCGTGCTGGAGCATCAGCCACATGGCTTCGACATAGTCGCCGGCAAAGCCCCAGTCTCGCTTGGCCTCGAGGTTGCCGAGGTAGAGCGTGTCTTGTAGAGCCTCCTTGATGCGTGTCGCCGCCCGAGTGATCTTGCGCGTGACGAACGTTTCGCCCCGTCGTGGGCTTTCGTGGTTGAACAGGATTCCGTTGCACGCGAACAACCCGTAGGACTCGCGGTAGTTGACCGTTTGCCAGAAGCTGAAGACCTTCGCGCAGCCGTAGGGGCTGCGCGGATGGAACGGGGTGTTTTCGCTTTGCGGCATTTCCGCGGCCTGGCCGAACATTTCGCTGCTGGAAGCCTGGTAGAACCGTGTCTTCAATCCGATGTCGCGAATGGCCTCCAGAAGCCTCAAGGTACCCACGGCGTCAACCTGTGCGGTGTAAACCGGCTGATCGAAACTGACACGCACGTGCGACTGTGCGCCAAGGTTATAAACCTCATCCGGCTGGGATTGGGAGACAACCTGGCGGAGCCCGGCCCCGTCTGTCAGATCGCCGTAGTGCAGAAACAGCCTGGCCCCGGCATGGTGAGGGTCCTGGTAGATGTGCTCTATACGCTCGGTCCCAAACGTACTGCTCCTGCGGACCAGCCCGTGGACCTCATACCCCTTGTTCAGTAGGAATTCCGCGAGGTAGCTTCCGTCTTGACCCGTGATTCCGGTTATCAACGCCTTCTTGGCCATCTCTATCCCTACCGATTCAGTAGCTGGGAGTAAGAGTCACGATCGTTTATTCGTCTGTCTCCGCCTGACAGTTCGGAAAAACTGACCCGGCCGCAGCCATGTCTGGACCACCGGCCAACATCCGCGCAGGCCCAAGCCGCAGTCTTTGTTAGTATATCGACAAGCTCCAGCGATCTCTTGACTTAGAGCCTATCCTAATAATCCCTCGTCGGCCCGAGGGCGAGCAAAACGCCGAGATGCAAGGAGTGCGAAGCAGGCAACCTTCGACGGTTGCCGATGCAGCACGACGCCGCAGATCGGCGTTGCAGCCGACCGAAGCCAGAGGGATATTAGGATAGGCTCTTAGAGAGAATATCCTATCGTGAGCGATTGAGGATGCCTCTCAGGAGCTGGCAATACCTGCCCGTCTGACGCTGGCGATTGAAGTCTGTCTCGGCTGCGTGCCGTGCGTTGCGGCCCATGGACTGGCATAGCATAGGGTCGCCATGCAGTCGGCGCACGGCCTTAGCCAACGCGGCGGGATCGCCCGGCGGGCAGACAAGCCCGCATTCGTGGCGGGAAATGATCTCGGCTAGTTCCGTCTCAGGCCCGCACACGCCGATGATTGCCGTACCAGCCGCCAATGCGTAGTAGGTCTTGCTCGGAACGCTGACACCTTCGTACAAAGCACCCAGTGTAACCACCAGGCAGTCGGCTGCTGTGAGTGTATAGCGGATCTGTTCGAGCGGCTGGAATGGCAGAAGCTCTAGATTAGACAAAGCCTTTCGGCTGGCCAAGTCCTCGACCTGCTCTTGCCGCGTACCGCTGCCTATCAGGATAAATCGAACCTCCGGCAGATCGCGGCACAGGTCGGCGGCCTGAACTATCGTTTCCACGTCGTGCGTGGCCCCAAAGGCACCGCTGTAGATCACCGCAAACTTTTCGACAAGCCCGTGTTGTCGCGCGAAGGGATTGTCCTGTTTGGCCAGCGGGACGATGAAGTGAGTGTCGGCCCAATTCTCGATGACCTCGATGAAGACGTCGTCTGAGGGGTGAAGGTGGCCTTTGAGCAATTGCTCCATTCGCCGGCCTATGGTTATCACACTCTGTGCACCAAGGAGGCTTCGCCTGCTCAGACAGCGAAGGACCCTCTCGATCAATTTACCCGTGCGGATCATGCCCATTCGAGCTAAGACGTCCGGGTAAACGTCGTAGACCAGCAGCGTGTACTTGACTCCGAACAACCAGCTGGCTATCGGCCCCAGCCAAGGCACCAACGGCGGGTTGCTGACCAGCAGCCCCAGCCGGTTGCGATGCCTGCCAAGCGCCATGAGTGCCTGCCAGCTGAATCGACACCACGTCCATATTCGCCGCCAGGCGGGGGTCTTGGTCAAGGGGCAGGCCGGCAGGTGGCGAAACGGCAGTGATTCTCCCTCGGCGACGTCGACCCAGCCACTAAGCAGCAAAACGTCGATCCCCGCAAGCGTCAGGTCCGCCAAAAGCTCCTTGAATAAAGGTCCGGTCACCTGGTTGATCGCCAAGATGCGGGCCTTGCGACGGTTCAAAGAAGGTTTCTCCTTCAGAACATGTTTATCTTCTTCGGTTCACGCAAGAAACTCCATGGTCTTGTCGGCCACGAATTTGATTTGCTCGTCCGTCAATTCGGGGTAAATCGGCAGGGCGAGTACCTCGTCGGCTGCCTGTTCGCTGATGGGGAAGTCGCCGCGCTTGTAGCCTAACGAGGCGAAGCACTCCTGCTCGTGCAGGCACAGCGGATAATAAACGGCCGTGTGGATGTCGTGGCTGGTGAGGAAGTCTTTCAGTTCATCGCGCCGTTGCGGGACGCGAATGACGTACTGGTTGTGGACGGAGACGTTCCCCTGGCGGACCGTTGGCGTTCGGATCGCATCAAAGCCGGCGAATAGTTTGTCGTACCTGGCTGCGTTGGCGCGGCGTTTTGCCGACCACTCGTCCAAGTGCGCCAGTTTTACGACAAGCGCGGCGGCTGAGAGGCTGTCCAACCGGAAGTTTCCGCCGACCCACTTATGTTTGTACGTTGATGTCTGCCCGTGGTTTCGAAGTGTGGCGAGCTGCTTTGCGAGGGCCTCGCTCTGGGTGACAATCATACCGCCATCGCCCAAACCGCTGAGATTCTTGGACGGGTAGAAACTGAAGCAGCCCGTCGTGCCGATAGACCCGGCCTTAAGCCCCTTATGCGTAGCGCCTATGGACTGGGCGGCATCCTCGACGACAGCCAAGCCGTGGGCGTCCGCCAAAGCCATGATCGGATCCATCCGGGCCATCTGACCGAACAGGTGAACTGGGATAATGGCCTTGGTCTTGTCGGTGACGGCCGCGGTGATCTTAGCCGGGTCGATGTTGAAAGTATCGGGCTCGATGTCTGCAAATACCGGCTTTGCGCCGGTGCGCCAGATGCTCCCGACCGTGGCGAAGAAGGTGAATGGCGTGGTTATCACCTCATCTCCTGGGCCGACGCCAAGCGCCATCAAACTGCACAGCAGCGCGTCCGTGCCGCTGGAAACCCCCACGCCCGCGGCGCATCCGCTGTAAGATGCGATGAGCTTTTCCAATTCCTTCACCGACGGCCCGTGAATAAACCACTGGCTGTCCATGACAGCCAGGACCACGGGTAGGATTTCATCCTTGATAGTGGCGTACTGCGCCTTCAAGTCCAGCAGCGGAACCTTCATAACTTGCGTCCAAATCTGTAAATAATCCATTTACCAATCACGTCGACAAGCCAGTATGGTAGTGGCCGTCAGGGCATGCGGCCAGCAAAAAGCGACATTTCCAACCCGAGAGCCATACGCGAGGCTTTTGTGTCAAGAGATGCGCCATGACAGCCGATATGATTTCTCTGTGAAGCTAACTTTAACGACTGTAAACGGTTAGGCCTCCGGCTGGTAAGAGGCTAAGTTGGCATTTCAGTGGATTGCTGCCGCATCTGGTTGCCGATCTGAGACATTAAGGACACGGACGTGATTGACCAACTGCTAGAGAAGATCGCCGGCAAGAAAGCACTGGTTGGCGTTGTGGGCCTGGGGTATGTCGGACTGCCACTGGTGCGTGAGTTTACACGAAGCGGCGTGAAAGTAATGGGCTTTGACATCGATCCCGAAAAAGTTCGGTCACTTATGGCCGGGCGAAGCTACATCGAGCACATCCCCGCCAAGACCATCCGGGCCATGCTCGCCGGCAGGCTGTTCACGGCAACGACTGACTTCAAGAGACTGTCACGCCCGGACGCCATTCTCATTGCCGTGCCTACCCCGCTGACGAAGATGCGCGAGCCTGACACGACCTATGTGGAGGCTACCGCCCGGGCGATTGCCAGGGTGCTCCGCAAGGGACAATTGATTGTTCTGGAATCGACGACCTATCCCGGGACGACGAGGGAAGTCATGTTGCCCATTTTGGAGACATCCGGGTTGAAGGTGGGAAAGGATTTCTTCCTTGCCTACTCACCGGAGCGTGAAGACCCTGGCCGGACCGACTACACCACAAAAACAATCCCCAAAGTGGTCGGTGGCTACGATGACGATTCCCTGGCGGCAGCCGTGGCCATCTACGAGACGGCTCTGGACACCGTGGTTCCCGTCAGCAGTTGCGAGGCAGCCGAGGCGTGCAAGATACTAGAGAATACGTACCGCTGCGTGAACATCGCCCTGGTCAATGAACTGAAAATGCTCTTCGACCGGATGGGCATCGACATATGGTCCGTAATTCATGCCGCAGCCACCAAGCCGTTCGGGTTCCAGCCTTTTTATCCCGGCCCGGGGCTGGGCGGACACTGCATACCCATCGATCCGTTCTATTTGAGCTGGAAAGCCAAACAATACGGCATGACCACGCGATTTATCGAGCTGGCCGGCGAGATCAACGTGCGAATGCCGGAGTTCGTTCTCCACAAGACAATAGAAGCGTTGAATCAGGGCGGCATGGCCTTGAAGGGCGCGAAAGTTCTGGTGCTTGGGCTGGCGTACAAGAAAGACGTCGACGACGTGCGAGAGAGTCCTTCGCTGGAACTGATCGAGTTGCTCAAGGCGCACGGGGCAAACGTGGACTACAATGACCCGCATGTGCCCAGGACCCACAAGATGAGGGAGCACAACCTGAAAATGAGGTCCGTCCCGCTGACGTCGGCGAACCTTCGGAAATACGACGCCGTGCTGATCAGCACCGATCACTCGGCATACGATTATGCGTTCATCGTCAGGCATGCGAAGCTGGTGATCGACACCCGCAATGCCACAGCCGGAGTCCGCGTGGGAAAACGGAAGGTCGTACAGGCCTAGCGCACCGTGGACTTTCCGATATTTGAGCGGGCGAGTGCAGAGCCGGTCGTCTCCGGTGCAGTTGTGGAGGAGCAATTCCGCTAACCCGCGCCGGTGCCCGGTGCATTGGACAAGCTGATGCCGTCAGTGACAGAACAATGGGACTACTTGATCGTCACTGCCTCAAGCGACGCGCAGGCAGCGGCATACGAATCGCACTTGTCGGCCCGGCGGGAATTGGGCCTGTTGGCGGGCGTGCGGAACGTGATGGTCGTCCCCGACGCCGACGGTCGCCGCATCGGAAGCGGGGGGAGTACGATCTATCCCCTGGCAGGGGTGCTCAACCGCGAGCTGGCCGGGCCCGAGG
>JABMQG010000053.1 GCA_013203365.1 Planctomycetota bacterium
CACAAGGCCCTTCTGGACGTTCCAGGCTGGCTCGAGCGAATGGAGACATTCTACAGGCGATTGTTGGGACACCCTGGCGGCCTGCCGAGGGTTTTTTGCTCAAGCGGGGCCGTCGCGGGACATCCTTGCAGTGCAGATCCGCATGCATGAAACATTTGACCGATTCGCCGGCTGCGATAGAATGACCGCCTGTGGATTCACCTGCACACACGATGAAAGGTCTCGATAATGCACACGAGCGTCAGCGGAAAAGCGTACGTCGTTGGTGACGACGTGGACACCGACCAGATCATCCCGGCTGAGTACCTCAGCTACAACCCGGCTATCGCCGAAGAGCGCAAGTACTTCGGCATTTACGCCCTGAGCGGCGTCCCTATCGAGCAGGCCGGGCTGCCTGATGGGAATACGCCTTTCATGGCCGACGGCGAAGTTTCCAGCGAGTTTTCCGTCATAATCGCGGGCAGAAACTTCGGGTGCGGCAGCTCGCGCGAACATGCGCCACTGGCAATAAGCGCCGCCGGCGTGGGTGTCGTGGTGGCCGAGTCTTACGCCCGCATCTTCTACCGCAACAGCATCAACGGCGGATACCTTATGCCGTTGGAGACATCTGACAGGCTCATCGACCAAATCAGCACGGGCGACGAGGTCGAGGTCGATCTTAGCAAGCTGACACTGACGAACCACACTATCGGGAAGACTTTCGGCCTGAAAGGGCTGGGCGATGCAGCGGAAATCGCCCAGGCCGGCGGCATCTTCGAATACGCCCGAAAGACGGGCATGCTGAAGTGACGGCAATCGACAGCCGACCCAGCGCGAGCGGCCGTCGCTATCAGCAACCGCCCCGGCGGCAGATGTGAATCACTTCTGTTCATCCTCGATATTCTTGATTGTTTCAAGGCTAATGACCGGCTGGGTAGCAGGCTGGGATGACGGTTCCCGATCGGTCGGCGCCAAGTGTTCTTTGGCCCAGGCGATCCACTGCGGGCGATGGTCTTTCGTCATGATTTCGCGCAACAGCAGGCGGGTTTGCTCGTCGTTTTGGTTTGTGCGGACATTGAGCCTGGCAAGGTTGCCGACGACTTCCATCGATTCCGGGGCCAAAGCCAGCGCCTTTTCGTACCACTCGGCGGCCTTGTCCGGCTGGCCGGCGGCCTCGAAGAGCAGGCCCAGATTGTTGCACGGGGCGTGGGCTTTTGGCATAAGCTTGGCGGCGCACTGGAATTCCCAAGCTGCATGGTAGTATTTCTTCTGCTTGAAATAGACGGCTCCCAGGTTGTTGTGGGCCGATCCGAAATACTTGTCCGCCGCCAGGGCCGACTTGAGCTGTTTTTCGGCCTCTTCCAGATTGGCCTGGCCGATCAGCTCCACTGCCCTGGCGTTGTGGGTTCGAGCCGTATCCGTGAGCCTGTTGGGCGGATCGACAAGTGTCTGGTACTGGCCGGCGTCGGGGCCCCTGTTGCTCTGGCAGCCTATCGAGACCAAGAGTGGAACTATCATCGCTATTTCGATCAAGTGTCTTTGCATGACGGCGTTTCTCGTTTCCATAGTTTTTTTTAAAAAAAAATCATAAAATTAGGGATCGTATATCAGGTACGTCAGTGTGATCTCCGCGGTCCATAATGGCCCAGTGTCTTGGGGTTCTGGTGCACTTAGCCGAATCGATTTGGCGTTAAAGCCCTGCTGAACGCCCAGCATCTTGTGTATAAATCCTACCAGTTGTTCGAGCGTAACTTTTCTCAAGAGCACGTGGGTGGGCTTTTCCTTGTAGGCCGTATCATCCAGGCGGCGCGGCGGCTCGGGTGTGATGCGGATAAGGCTCTTTGCGTCGATACCAACGGACTTGGCCGCGGATTCGATAAGGGCGTTGGTTTGATCAGCGAGCTGTTCCTGCTCCGTAGCCACCGGCGGGTGCTGATTGAAGCGTTCGATCTTGGCGGCAAGTTCCTGGCAGGCGGCCAAATCTTTCTCCGCGGCCAGGGCGGCAGTGCGGCTTTCAACGTAGGTACTGCCACGCCACAGCACAACGGTAGCCAGCACGGAGCCCATCAGCGCCAGCAGGATTGCCTTTCGTCGATTCATTTGGCCCCTCCGGCGGCGGCGACAGGCCGTCTTCTATTGGCGGCTGGATTGCCGACCAGCGTGAACGCCACCTCGTCCTGCTTTCGGGCCAGGTTTTCGGTGCGCGGCGGCTCAACAATCAACCCCGTCAAGGTGAGTGACTGAGCAAAGGTACCGGCGTCGGTATGGTTTCTGGCCTGCCCTTCGATGAGTATGCCGGTCGGCTCGATGCGCATTTCCAGAATTCGCAGGCGCAGGTCCGCCGGCATGCTCGCGACGATCCGTCTAAGCGTGTCCAGGGCACATACCTGCTCGGGAACGGCGCCGTCTATCCCCCTGACGGCAGAGAGCCTGCGAAGGTCGCTTTGAAGCGAACTCTTTACGTTGACAGGAATACTTCGGTTGGGATAGAGCCGGCCGAATTCAGCCGTTTGTTTCCGCTCGTATTGCCCGGCGACGGCGTCATATCGGCTGCCGCGATAGAACAACATACCTGCCAGGAGGATCATCAAACCTATCCCAAGCATCACGGCCAGGCGCAGCAAGCCTGACAGTGGCGCCCAGACGTTGGTCAAGGCCAGACCTCCGCGTCTAAAATCGACCCATCCGGCCTTGTGGCCGGCCAAAACGGCCTTCGCCGCGTAAGATGCGGCGCCGAGCGTTGAGGCGTCGTCCTGTAATTGAACCGCAAGGCCCGTATCTCGCTTCAGGGCCGCAGACATTTCCTCACCCAACGCTCCGACAAGGGCGGCGGTGGCGCAGCCGTTCCCGGCAGGCCTGATGAGCATGTCGGCACGTATGCAGCGGACCAGTTCGGCAGTATCTGCCGCCACTGTATGCCATGCGGCAGGCTGACCCTGTCGCATGCGAAAGACGTCCACGTGGCCCATGTCGGCAAAGATCGTGTATTCATCGCTAATCGTCTTTTCGTGGGTCAGGTGCCATAGGGCCAGCATGGCGGCCGGGCAGATAACGGCGGTCTCAATGCCCACATCGGCCAGGGCATCGACGATGGCGCGCACCCGTTCGGTGTCAACGGCCATGCCTAGCGATCGTCCAGCGACAGCCGGCAGGAAGTCTGCCGTGAGCCGTTCGACCTCAAGCGGCATCTGCTCCTCCAGGCGATACATCATAGCGTTGTAGCGGTCCTTTCGCGGAAGGTTCCCGCAGTCGATCTCCGCCGTCATGACCATCTCAGCCGGTAGCGCCAGGCACACCCCCCCGCCGTCGTACGCCAGTTCTGCCAAAGCGGCCGCAATCCGGTCGGCCGGTGGCGGCTGATCCGGCTGGCAGGCTGCTTCCACTTGGCGCAGCTGCACTTGCTCGCCGGTGACGCTCGCGACGGACCAGCCGGCCCGGTCAAATGCAACCAGGAATGCCCCGGAGCTCACAGGTCCCTCCTTTTCAATTCCACGTATGGGTTCCTCTGCATCCACTCCCTTCTCTGTTTGCGTTGATCCGTCTTTTTGATGTTCTTTTGCACCTTTTGTATCATCTTGGACTTTTTCAGCTTAAGCGTCATCCGTTTTCCATCCAACATCACAGTGGCTGAATCGGCGGTAATGTCAACGACCTCGGCCCTATCGATCGTCTCTCCCACCTGGACCAGTTTCGACGTGCCTGACTTGCCCATGATTATCGCGTAGGCGAAGGCCTTCTCCAGCACGACCCCTGCCAAGTGCAGGTTGCTTTTCGGCTCCTCGGCCGGCCTGGAGACAACGGGCGGCGGCTTGGGATCGAAAAGGGGCCCTCTGAGGTTCTTCTGGAAGATGACGCCGTACGCACCCAGCGGCTCTGCCTCCTGTTGCCGTTGGTGTGATGGGTCCGAGCGGCGAACCGCAGGGGAATCGACCACGTCGCCAGTCCTAAGTGGAACCACGACAAACCCGCACGCGCAAGATACGATCGCCATCGCCAAGACAATGCTGGCCATTGCCAGGATGCGTTTTCGCTTTCGAATCGCCCTTACCATTGCAGTAGCCATTCCTGCCGATTCTCTCCGGATTCATCCTCCCGGGCGGCATAAAACTGATACCAGTTTCTCGTAAGACCCTGTGCAACAACCCAAAGACCATGACACAGCGAAGTGTCGGTCAATAGCGGTTCGACCTGCTTGGCGTTTTCTCTGGACAGTTCCAGTTGGCTCATCGCCTCTCGCAGCCGGCACTGCGGCGAAGTCAGCCTTATCCGCAACAGTTGGTTGATCTGGTATTCCGTAAGCAGACCTGTCAGCATCTGTCGCAGAACACCCTGTTCGGCTCTCTTGAAGTTGACCTTGCCGTCGCTCCAGCAGGTGATCCGGTCGGTTATGAGTTTATCGAAGCCCTTGGCCATGATTAGCCGACTGGGATGCTCGACCGCCAAGAGCTGATCGAAGCTGGTGTATACCTCCGGCGTGGGGCCTTTGGACGATATCTTCGGCTCCGCCGGACGCAGCCGCACCGGCAAAACCAGGCGTAAGTCAGTTTGAAGCTGTCTTATGCCTTCGACCAGCCCGCGTTGGCCACGACGAGAGGCCAGGAAGTTCACGTTGGCCTTGGCCTGCTCGTCGGAAACGATCAACTGGAACTTCACGGAACCCAGCGTTATGTCCCGGCGAACGTTAACGACCGCCCCGCCACCTGCGGCGGACAGCTCTTGAAGAATCGTTTCCGCCGCAGGCAGGAAGACGGCCTTGCAGCTTATCGCGCCCCAACGCACCTGGAGCTCCATCGCCACTCTGCCGGCGCGAATGGCCTGCTGGCAAGAGTTTCTCACCGACGTGCCGAGGGCCGTCGCGGCGACAGTAATAACCAGCAGCACGATCAGCAGTGCGAAGCCGGTATTGCGCGATCCATGTTTCATTCTGATAATCAAGTATGTCCCGCCTATCTGGTGCGGAGGTTAAAGGACTTTTCCTCTTTTCGGGGCGTGTCGAAGCCGACGGTAACGGTCGTCGCCGACGGCAGTTCGAGCCAGCCTTGTTCGTTGGCTTTTTCGTCGGCTTGTTCGACGGGTTCGACGGATTGCAGACCGACCGTCCCCACGCCCGCACATATCAGCTCGGTCATCACGTGTTCGCCTTTGTCGGTGAATTCCTGCCGTCGCACCAGCCAGCTGCGTGGACCGATTCTTTGCTTCTCATAGAAAACCGTTGTCGGCAGATGCTGAAACTCAAACGTCACGGCATCCAGTCTCGCGTTGGCCAGCAGGGCAAAGCCGTTATCAGTGTTTCGAAAATGCGAGGCGTTGGCCAAGTCCATCAACAACAGCCCTTGCAGATTCGCCTCCAGCGAAGAGGCCGCAAGCTGCTGCTGATCGACGGTTTGCCCACGCGAGACGGTGGTCGATACGGCCAAGGCGGCCGCCCCGATCGCCGCTGCAATGGCAAGCGCCACCGACACCTCAATCAGCGTCATTGCCTTAGATATTCTTGTCTTCATTATTTTTCACCAGCAGTATCTCTACGCGAACGAGCGGGCCTGCATCGGACAGAATCGCCGAATTCGGCAAGTTCAACGCGAAGACTTCCAACGCCACGACCTCGGCGCCGATGGCGGCAGCGGCTTCGTTTTCGACCACTCGCGTTCGCCACCGCCACCCGCCAGGCCCCCGGACATCACCGCTGCCGTAGCGCGGCAAGGCCTCGCCCTGCAGCCCCCAGCCGGCGAGCAGATCGTCGGCGACCTTGCACGCCTCGATTCGACAGTCGGCACGCGAGGCCTGCGCCCTCATCCGGGCGCCGGCCAACAGTATCGAGACCAGCACAGTTCCCATCAGGGCCGTTGCTGCCAGAACCTCAACCAGCGTTACGCCCCGCCGCAACGGCATCCAGTATGTCGCGAATCTCACGTTCATCGTCGAATTGCAGTACCTGGCCCCCCAGGCCGGTGCACAGCACCCACCGTCGGCGCCGTTGCGGATCCTCAAGCAGCATAGCGTAGGTTGCGCCGAGACCTCCCCGACTGTAGACTACCGCGGCCTTGCCTGCCGAAACGTCCTGCCCGGGGAACTTCAACTTGCAGATCGTATAGCCTTTGGGCAGCTTGAAGGCTTGCCCGGTTGCCCGGCCGGATTCGCTTTCGTCCATTTGGCTCAGCCGGCCGGTGGACAGATCCAGTTCCACCCAGACTGCCTTATCATGTTCCCTCGCGTAGGTCCGCGTCAGGCGGTCGAACTGTTCCATCCTTTCCAGCACCTCACGCATCTGTGCCAATCGCATTGGCTGCTGGACTCGGAGCGTCACGGCCGCGGCCGCGATCGCAATGATCAGCAGCACCACGGTAAGTTCAATCAGGCTAAAGCCAAAAACCCTTTTTATCTTCACATCACCGTTCATTCTTTGAGCTCGTGACTGTTGATGTCGGCGTTGGCGCCGTCGCCCCCTTCATGCCCGTCCGCCCCATAGCAGATGACCTCGTATGGCGAGTTGTCGGACCCTGGCGAGTTGTACTGATACAGCAGGCCCCAGGGGTCTTTGGGTTTGCCGGTCAGCAACGGTTCGGGGATCTTTTCGCCGGGTTCGGTCAACACGGTCAGGCCCTCGTCATTGGACGGATACCTGGAATACGTGGCGTAGAAGGTTTCCAGTGCCGTGACTATCGTGGCGATTTCCTGCCGGGCGGTGTTCTGTTTGGCCTTGGTGAGGTAGCTGCGGACGTTGATGCTTACAACGCCGGCCAGCAAACCGATTATCACGACCACGATCATTATCTCCACCAGGGAAAACCCGCGTCGAAAGCGGCGCGGATTCGGGCAGGTCGAGGCCGTTTGGCCGGGCCTCGCCAGGCGGTCGGGGTTTTCGTTATCGCTGCGTGGTGCTGAATCCGCATGTGGCAATTGACTATAGGACATTGGAGGCCTCCAGAATGGGCAATATGGTGGCAAAGGCGATAAACCCGATGAACACGGCAAGACAGACGATCAAGACCGGTTCCAGCAAGGCCGTCAGCCTCTGCGTGGCGGTATCGACCTGCTGTTCGTACGAAACGGCCAATTGCTCGAGCATGTTTTCGAGCTGGCCGGTCTTCTGGCCTACGGCTAGCATTTGGACCACGAGCGGGCTGAAGACGCCGGAGCGCCTCAACGGCCCGGCCACGTCGCTGCCGGCGGTCACTGCCGACTCGTAGTCGTCCATGGCGTGGCAGAATACAAGGTTTCGCATGGTTCTGCGCGTGATTCGTACCGCCTGGACGAATTGCAGTCCGCTGTTGAGCAGTGCGGCCATAACCACGGCCATGCGGGAGGTAATCTCCTTGCGGATCAGATCACCTAGCACGGGGATTCGCAGCAGCAGGCGATCCGCGGCCAATCGGCCCTTTTGCGTTCTCAGCACGGCCTTGGCGGTCATCATCGCCGCGGCGCAGCCGATAAGCAGCAGCCACCACCAGTGCAACAGGAAATAGCTGCCTGCCTTGATGATCCTGGTAACCGCCGGCAGTTGGCGCCCGGCCTGCTCCAGGGTATTCAGGAGGTTCGGGACAACGTAGGTCATCAGGAACACCGACACCGCCACACCGATGACGCACACGGCGGCCGGATAGACAAGTGCCGTGCCAACGCGGTTTCGGAGGCGGTGTGCCTTTTCCTTGAAATCCGCCAGATTCACGAGTGACGATTCCAACGAGCCGGTGCTCTCGCCCACGCGGACAATGCTGACGCACAGTTCGTCGAAATACGCCGGGTGCTTCTGCAAGCCATCAGCCAGACTCTCACCGGTGGCGATCCTGTCGGATAGGTGCTGAAGAACCGCCTTGAAATGACGGCGGTGCTGCTCGGTGAGTGTTTGAAGGGCCGACAGAAGGGGGATTCCTGCCGACAGGAGCGTGGCGAGCTCGCGAACGAACATGACCACTTCCGCCTGACTGTGCCTGCCTCTTCTGCGCTGGCGATACGTGAGTTTGCCGGCTGTTTCGGCCGACTGGACGATCCTGGTGATAGTCAGGCCACGTTCGCGCAGGCTGTCGCGGGCCTGGCGGGGCGTATCGGCTATCAACGTGCCGGTCACCTCAGAGGCGTCAAGATCGACTGCATGGTATTCAAATACTGCCATTTACCCACCATATTGCAGGAACAAAACTCACTCTAGAACTCGTCACGTCCCGTGACACGAAGCACCTCCTCGGTAGTGGTGACTCCTTCTGTCGCCTTGGCGATACCGTCGGCCCTGAGCGTGGTCATGCCATCGGTCATCGCCAGGGCCTTGATACCGGATGCCCTGGCTCGCTGGAGGACAGCCTCGCGGATCGGCTCGTTGACGGTCAAGAACTCAAAGATGCCGATCCGCTCGTGATAGCCCGTCTGCAGACACGCAGGGCAGCCTTGGCCTTTGAACAATTGCTTTGGCAGGGATTTTTTTCCCCCCGTAGCCGCCCAAAGCCGGCAGTCGCGGTCGGCCGGCGTGTACGGCTGGCGGCATTGCAGGCAGATTCGGCGCAAGAG
>JABMQG010000538.1 GCA_013203365.1 Planctomycetota bacterium
ACGGTGTTCGCAGATGCAGAACAGCGTGCTGTTTGTCAACGATGCGACAGCCTACGGCGGCGCGGAGCTTTACCAGACCGATCTTGCCGAAGCCTGTCTGTCGCGGGGTTGGCAAGCAGGGGTGGTCTTCCCTGACAGGCAGTCGTTGGACGGTTGGCACAGGCACTTGCAGTCAAAGAACATTGCTGCCGTTCGTTACGCCGAAGGCGACATCCGGACAGGCCGGCTGAACAGAGAAAGCGAGTTGTTGCACCCCACGCTGGTTCACGCCAACTCTTCCTGGCGTCGGGGCTTTCATCAGATCATGGCGTCGGTGGCCGAGCCATCGGTTCCGAGGGTGATTACCGAACATGCCTACGCGGCCTTTCTCCCGCGGCGTTGCTCGCTTGTGGGCCGGCTGCAATCGCGGATGCACATAAGACTATGGCGAGAGAAGCGTCGGCAGTGGGCACAGTGCAAACAGATCATTACCGTAAACGAAAGGGATCGCCTGGTTCTTGTCCAAAACTGGGCGGCGCCGTGCGGGCGGATCCGCTGCATATATCACGGCGTTGACATCACCAGCTTCACGGACGAAGCCGAGGCGAGGGCGAACCTGCATCGGGCAATGGGCACCAAGCCGGCCGAGCCCGTCATCGTGGCGGTTGGTCGAATCGAACCAGGGAAGGGCTTTGACCTGCTGTTGGAAGCCCTGGCAGGGTTGACCGATCGTCCATGGCGTCTGGCGATGATCGGTGACGGGCCTTGCTTGGCGAGCTTGCAAGTGCAGGCTCAAAAACTGGGGTTGGTCGGCCGGGTAAGCTTTCTGGGTTACCGCGGTGACGTGCCCCTGCTGCTGGGGGGGGGGGATTTGTTCGTGCTGCCGTCGCGTAATGAAGCGCTAGGTTATTCGCTGCTGGAAGCAATGGCTTGCGGGTTGCCGACCGTTGCGACCGATTCCGGCGGGCCCGGCGAGATCCTTGGTGATTCCCAGTTCGGTCTGCTGGTCCCCGCGAACGGGGCCGCGTATCTGCGTGATGCGATCGGAACCCTGCTGGACGACCCTGTTCACCGAAGGCGATTAGGGGAAAAAGGGCGACAGAGGGTCGTCTCCGCCTTCAGCAAACAGCGGATGATCGACGATTCAATGAAGGTCTACGACGATACCATGAGCGTTGGCGCAAAGCATGTGCTGGCGCCGATGTGGCGTAACTCTACTCTAAAGGCACACGTCAGATGAACGGGGCATTGGGTGTGATATTTTTGAGCAGCGGCTCGGCCCACGGCGGGGCCGAGAGGTATCAAACCCTGCTGGCTTCGGCATGGCGTGGAAACGGGGCGGCGATAACGGCGTTCATCTCGGCCAACGAGAATCTCGACGGGTGGGCCGAGGGGCTTCGGGGCGTTGGGGCCGACGTTCGGCGCGGGTTTGGCCTGTCACGCTGGATCGATGAACTGAGGGCCCTGCCAAACCATCACGAACGAATCGTCCACATCAATGGTTGCATGCGTGGCAGCCTATTTCAGCATCTGCTGGCGGCCAAGGCGCTCGGATACCACGTGATTCTGAGCGAACACGGGCTGCCACGAGCGGCTGAACCGGTGCGCATGCTTCGCCGGCTGGCGCCTTGGCGTGTGAAGTGCTGGCTGAAGAGGCAGAAAAAGAGAGTGGAATGGCGACTGGCCGATGCGACCATCGCGGTCAGCGAAAGCGGTCGGCAGCACCTGATTGACCAGTGCGGCATGCGGCCGATGGACTGCGTAGCTATTCCAAACGGCACGGATACGGCGCGATATCGCCCCGACCACAAGTTACGTGCCAGCATACGCCAACGATTGGGAATGACCGATAGTTTCATAGTCGGCTCAGTGGGTAGACTGGATCGACCGAAGGGTTATCACCGCCTGCTAGATGCGGTATCGGCCCTGGGCAACCAACGCGTTTGTGTTTTGTTGGTCGGCGACGGGCCCCAGGCGGGCGCCCTGGCAGTGCAGTCGAGCGAATTGGGGCTGCGCGATCGGATTCACTTCACCGGTTGGCAGGACGATGTAGCTGGTTACCTCAATGCAATGGACGTATTCGTCCTGCCTTCCGATGCCGAGGTCATGCCATTAAGTATCCTGGAGGCCATGAGTGTCGGCAAGCCGATCGTCGCCTCGGCCGTCGGCGGTATTAGCGAACTGGTCGTCGATGGCGTCAACGGCTATTTGGTGCCGGCGGGTCAGACAGAATCGCTTCGCAACAGGCTTGCCCATCTGGCGGCCAACCCTGAGCTGATCGGGCGGTTCGCCTGCGAAAGCCGGCACCGCGCAGAATGTAATTTTTCCCAAGAGACCATGATCGCGCGAACCTGGCGGCTCTATCAGCGTGTGCTGGGTGAGAGCCGATGCAGGCTGGTTTCTCATGAGGGCTCGCAGAAGCGGCTATCTTGCGTCGCCACTGCGTCGGCGTGTTGCCGCGATGGTGCGGCAGAGCCAATCCGCACGGTAGGTTGTTGCGGCAGCGCAAGGCCGGAAACATCGATCGACCGGGAGCCTGTGGCATGAAATTGGCCCTGGACGCTCGCAGCATCTATCGCGCCGATCGGCGAGGCACGGGCAAAAATCTTATCGACCTGTACCACCACCTCGTCGAGGCCCGCCCCGAGTGGCGGGTGGTAATGTTGCACCAGGGCGAAGCGGCAGACGACCCGTTTGCCGGATACCCGAACGTCGAGAGGCGGCGAATCGACATCAAAGGCGATCGGCTGAACCTTTGGCAGCAGGTTCGCCTGCCATTGGCGGTTCGGGCGGTGCGGGCGGACGTGTTGCACTGCCCCGCGAACACTGCCCCGCGCCTGCCTGGTGCGCCCATGGTGGTTACCATACACGACCTGATTCCATTGGATGAGCGATTTGCCACGCCGGCGTCGCGGAAATGGGGCAGGAACGTGTCGGCGGCGGCGAAAAAGGCCGATAGGATTCTCACGCCCACACAGTTCAGTCGAGAACTAATCGCACGAACTTTCGGGGTTTCTGCCGATAAGATTACGGTAAACCATTGGGCGCCGGACAGCGGCTGTCGAGAGGAAGCCGACACAGGCGAGTTGAACCGCGTGCGTGCGAATTACGGCTTGCAGGCCGGTCGCCGGTACGTGTTGGGTTTCGGCGGCGCCGACCCACGTAAGAACACCGACGCCTTGATTGCGGCGTGGTCGAAACTGCCCGCGGGACTGCGGAACGACTACGTCCTGTTGATCGTGGGAGTTCAAGAGCCGGCCCTTGAGAAATTCCGTCGGCAGGCGGAGGGGGCGGGCCTGAACGGTAGCTGTCTGTTGCACGGATTTGCCCGGGAGGCGGACATACCGGCCCTGCTCAGCGGGGCGGAGGTGTTGTGCTACGCCTCGCGGAGTGAAGGATTCGGGCTGCCGATTTTGGACGCATTTGCCTGCGGCACGGCGGTGTTGACGAGCAATGTGACGAGCATGCCGGAGGTGGCCGGCAATGCGGCGGTGCTGGTCGATCCGGAGGACATTTTGGCGATAGCCGGGGGTTTGGTGCGGCTGTTGACGGACGAGGCCCTAAGGGCCGAGCTGGTGAATCTGGGACGCAAGAGGGTGAAAGAATTCACATGGGCCGACTGCGCCGAACGGGCCGCGTGCGTGTTTGAAGAGGCGGCAGGATAATTGGTCGGCGGCAAGAGAAGACCTGGCAGTGATCGAGCCATGAGCATGGAACTGGCATTGGATTGCAGACATTACCTGGGCGATCGCCCGTGCCGGCATAAGCAGCGATGCCGGTGCGGGCACTACGATCCTATGGGCAAGCGGGTGTTGATAATCAAGCTGGGCGCCTTGGGCGACGTGGTTCGAACGGCGTGCCTGCTGCCGGGGCTCAAACGTGAATACCCTCAATCGCACATAACGTGGGTCAGCCAGGCAAACGGTGTACGGATTCTCACCGGTCATCCCCAAATCGATCGGCTGGCGGTCTTCGACGCCGAGACGGTTCTGACTTTGTCGCAGCAGAAGTTCGACCTGGTACTGTCGCTGGACAAGGAGCCCGCCCCGACGGCCTTGTGCAACGCTACGAACTGCCCGGACAAGCGAGGGATTTGCCTGTCGACTTTCGGCACGCCCCAGCCATGCAGTGTGGCAGCTGAGGAGTATTTTGCGCTGGGGTTGGACGACGAGCTGAAATTTCGGCGAAATCGCAAGAGCTACCCGCAGTTGATCCACGAGGCGGTCGGCCTGCCGTACGTGCGACAGCCGTATCAACTGTACCCCGACGAACGGGCCATGCGGCGTGCGGGCGATATTTTCGCGACGTGGCGGGCGGCTGATCCGCGAGCGATGGTGGGGTTGAGCACGGGGTCCGGATCGGTTTTCGTCAACAAAGCTCCTCGGCCCGACATATGGGTCGAGATCGCCCGGCGGCTGAGGGACCTGGGCTATGGCCTGGTGCTGTTGGGCGGGCGACGTGAGCGAGGCATGAACGACTGGATCGCCGAGCAGGTGGGAGCCGGGGTCTTCGACGCCGGCAGCGACAACAGCGAGAGCGAGTTCGTCGCCCTTGTTGGCCAGTGCGATGCGGTTATCGCCGGCGACACCCTTACGCTGCACGTGGCGATTGCCCGCCGGGTGCCGGTGGTGGCGTTGTTCGGCCCGACTTGCGAGCAGGAAATCGACCTGTTCGGGCTTGGCTGCAAGCTGGTTTCTCCCGTCGAATGCGGCCCGTGTTACCTTAGCGACTGCGACCGCAGACCCAACTGCATGGACGCCATTTCCGCCGAGCAGATCGTCACCGCCGTTGTAGCCCACTGTCGGCGTGAAACGGCCCGGCGGGTGGCGTTATGAAATGGCTGTTCGTCACGGCGGAGTTTCCCTGGCCGTTGGCCCACGGCACGCACCTTCGGGTGTATCACTTGGCACGAACCCTTCGCCGAAAGGGTGACGAAACGGCGATAATCGCCCCGGCAGGGCCATCGGCCGGGGTGGGTTGCTTTGCCGAAGCTGGTGTGACAATACTCCCGCAGTGCGAGCCGGCCACATTGACGGCCGACGTCGCCCATGGTCGGGGCGGGCCATACCCGTTCAATCCCTGCATAGCTTCGGCGTTGGCGCAACACGCCGGTGGCGCCGACATAGTGGTGTTGGTGCATCCCAAGACGCTTCATTACGCCCCGCTGGCCGGGGCGGCGGGCTGTGTGGTTGCCGATTTCCTGGACGATCCCGTGCTGGAAGAACGACGAAGGCTTCGGCGCGGCCTGCACTTGGTGCGAAGGGCACGGGCCGGTTTATTCATAGTCGGCTGCCGGCGGTATGAGCGCCGCTTCCTGCCCGGTGTGCAGTTGGTGACGTTCGTCAGCGACACAGACGCGAAGAGCTTCTCCTGCCGGAATCGTCGTCAAACGACGGCAGTGGTAACCAACGGCGTGGAATCGGCGTTTTTTTCCCCGCCTGCCGAGGTAGGCCCCGCGCCCGCCGATGGGCCTACTGTGATGTTCCTGGGCCACATGTCCCACCCGCCGAACGCGGACGCTGCATTGTTTTTTCTTCGCGAGGTGGCGCCTCTGATCCGTCGTTCCGAGCCGACGGCAAGGATGGTCGTGGTCGGCCCCAGCCCGCCGGCGGCCGTTGTCGCCCTGACTGGGCCCAAGGTGGAGGTTACCGGCTGGGTGGACGACATTCGGCCGAGGCTTTGGTCGGCGACGGTGGTCGTACTGCCCATGCGGATGGGGACGGGGATCAAGAACAAGCTCCTGGAGGCGTGGTCGGCCCGATCGGCCGTGGTTGCCACGGCACGTGCATGCCAGGGCGTACCGGCAGTGAATGAAGAAAACCTGCTCATAGCAGAGACGCCAGTTGAATTGGCCCGCGCCGCGGTTCGCCTGATCCGGGACAAGCGACTTGGCGAGCGGTTGGCACTGCAGGGGCAGCAAACCGTCCGAGAGCATTTCACATGGTCGGCTGCCGCCAACGATCTCCGCGCGGCTGTGCTTAGGCTGACGCGCACGTCTACAGGAACGGCGGACCGGCTAGTCTAAGCGGTTTATCCTGCGGGCAATGCCTTATTAAGCCAACCATCCGACGAGACGATGTACCTAATGTATCTCATCGACAGGCCATACCTTGCGCGGCCAGTACCGCCGCGCCGGCTTTGTGCAGGCGAGGGAGCTGCCTGTTTGTTGAGCCTATTGTCTGTTGCGGGCTACAGGTGCGGATAAGCCTATGAAACACACACTGTTCATGGTCGGACTGCTGGTGGCGACCGTCCCTGCCACCTTGGTAAACCCATTCGTGGGGCTGGCGGTCTACTACGGTCTGGCAACCCTATGCCCGCAGTTCTTGTGGAAACAGGCGCTGCCCGAATGGCGATGGAGCATGATCGTCGGTTTGGCCACGGTGGTGAGTTTCGTCGGCCACGGGTTCGCCAGGAGCCGAGCAGGGGCGCGCTGGCCGATCGAGAAGAAACTCATGCTCGCCTTCGGCGGGTTGATCGTCTTGAGCATGGTTGATGCTGTAGAACCGAACCTGGCTTGGCAGCAATTCGACAACATTATGAAGATCTTCATAATGTTCTTCATCGCCTGCGCGGTGCTGGACAGTCGACACCGCCTGAGCGTGCTGGCTGTAGTGGTGGTTGCGGCCCTGGGCTGGGTCGCGTTCGACTTCAACCAGCGTTACATCCTCATGGGGCAAAAGGCGGTGGCGAGCACAGGATTTGCCGGTATCGACAACAACGGCATAGCGGCCATCATGGTGATGGGCATTCCGTTTTGCGTGTTGCTCTTTTCCCAGGCGAAAAG
>JABMQG010000054.1 GCA_013203365.1 Planctomycetota bacterium
CGATGATACTCCCCTTGTCCATGACGACTATGCGGTCTGATTTCAGCACCGTGGCCAACCTATGGGCGATGACAACCGTCGTGCGACCCTTCTCCAGGCGTCCCAGCGCCTCCTGAACCAGGCGTTCGCTTTGGGCGTCCAGGGAACTGGTCGCCTCGTCAAGCAGCAGTATGGGCGGATCCTTGAGAATCGCACGAGCAATGGCAATGCGCTGTTTCTGTCCGCCGGAGAGCCGCATTCCCCGTTCCCCCAGAAACGAGTTGTACCCCTCCGGCAACTGCCGGATGAATTCATCCGCGCCTGCAGCGCAGGCCGCCGCTTCGATCTCGGCATCTGTTGCCCCGGGCCTGCCGAAGCGAATATTCTCCCGGGCGCTCGCCCCAAAGATCATCGTTTCCTGGGGCACGATGGCAATCCGGGCGCGCACGTCTTCCGGTCGCGCCCCCGCGATATCGACGCCGTCGATGACGATCCGTCCCGCATAGGGGGCATAGAATCGCATCAGCAACAGGAAGGCCGTACTCTTGCCGGCTCCGGACGGACCGACGAATGCCACCTTCTCGCCGGGCGCAATCTCCAGGTCAAAGTCATGCATCGCCAAGGTATCGGGGCGCGAAGGGTAACTGAAGGAAACCCTGTCAAAGCGGATACGTCCCTTGCGGGTATCAGGCAGCGCCACGGGATTTTCGGGGGTCTTGATTGCTGGTTCGGTGTAAAGCAGCTCCATCAGCCGCTCCATAGCGCCGGCCGCCTGCTGCAGTTCACCCCACACCTCGCTTAAGGATGCCGCCGAGATAGCCACGAACATGGCATAGAGCACGAACTGACCCAATTCGCCTCCGGTCATCTCGCCGCCGAGCACTGCGCGAGCGCCGATCCAGAGTACTGCAATCAAGGCGGCAAACAGACCGGTGGTGGCCGTGATGGAGAACAGGGCACGGGCCTTGATACGGCGCACGGCGGTTGCGAAGCTAGCCGCGACCATTGCACCGAAGCGCCGGCTCACCAGCTCCTCGGCGGTAAATGCCTGCACCGTTTGAACCGCGTTCAGGGTCTCACCGGCCAGCCCGCTAGCTTCGGCAATGCGGGCCTGGGAGTCCCGGGACAGGGAACGCACCCAGCGGCCGACCGCAAGGATAGGCACAAGCACCGCCGGCAGCAGGAGTAGGATGTAACCCATGAGCCGGACATTGGTAATGGCCAGCAGCACCAATGCACCGCCGAGCTGTATCGAGGAACGCAGAATGATGGACAGCCCGACCCCGGAGATCGATTGAATCAGGGTGGTGTCTGCGGTCAATCGCGAAAGCACCTCGCCCGTCTTGGTTATTTCGAAAAAGGTAAGGTCCATGCGGATCACGTGCCGGTACACGGCATTGCGCAGGTCCGCCACCACCCGTTCACCGAGAAGGTTGATAAAATAGGTGCGGGCCGCACCGAAGAGCCCGAACAAGAGGGCGATGCCGAGAAAGAAAATGAAATAGCGGTCAATCGTGGCAGCATCGGCGGCGGAGAAGCCAAAGTCGATCACGTAGCGCACCGCGACCGGCAACGCCAGAAACGCGCCCGAGGCAACAAATAACGCGCCTAGAGCCAAAAACAGCGTACCCAGGTACGGCCGGATGAACGCGGCAAGTGCCCGCAGGGGCACCAGAGAGTTGCCTTTGGGACGATTGATATCGGAAGTACGTCGAGACATATGTATCCTGAGCTACATTATTTTTCTTAGAAGCCCATTTTTGATATTAAAATCATCACTCTAAGGATAGAAAAACCCTCACACTTTATTCTATCCTTGAAAGCCTGGTCCTCTGGGTCAGAATCTTTGCTGTTTTGCTTGTGTTATAAACATATTATTGCGGTCCAACCCCAGAGACCGGCTTCAACCTCAGGCCCTGACTTTCAGCGTCAGCTCTTCCGTCTGATTCCGGGCCGCATATGGGTGTCGACATACTCGCAAATCTCCTCTTCCGTGCGGCTTTTTGACGGATCGTACTTTCCACGGTGAACGAACTCTTCTGTGGGTTTCACATAGCGCGGCTTCGCATAATAGGACGGCCGGCCCACGGCCATCGGCTCATAAATGTGAAAATGTTGCGGTATCTGGAGGAGGTTCCTGGCCATTCCCTCCAACCAGGGCGAGCCAAAGTCGCTAAGCCATTGAG
>JABMQG010000539.1 GCA_013203365.1 Planctomycetota bacterium
CCATATGTCTGCCCACGCCCGGGAGAAGGCGAAACCGCGATTGCCAGGGTGCGAACGATGCTCTCGGCCAATACGGACCAGGCCGCCGGAACCGTCGAAAACGACTATCATAGGCCACATGCTCTCGGCGCTGTATAGAGGCCAGCCGTAACGCATGTCGTGAAACTTCACAACGTGCTGGCCGTTCTCGAACGAATATTCCGCACGTGTTGGACCTCCAGCGAACCATTCGTATGTCTGCACCTGCGAAAGCCGGCGAGCCTTGCGAACCCACTCGTTGTCCGTCTTGGCCACAAACTGCTTGTCCCATCCATAGACCGGACGCCGGCTGAAACGATGCGCACGCATGACGAACCAGCCATTGTCGGTTTCTACAACCGTACGCCAGAGAAAGATCGTTCCGATGCCTGGGTACGCGTTGGCCGATACGACCCGACCGGGGCTGCCGGCGGCCTGGATGGCTTTCTGCACGGCCCAGTCGTGCATTACCCGCCCGCCCGAAAGGTAGCCGACGCTAAGCAAAAAACCCGCCCAACCGATAACCACACTCACCGACCTCGCCCGGCCGCGGCCGAGCCTTCTTGCAAGCCAACACCCTGCCAGCGTGATGATAAGCAACGGGGTGTAAATCAAATCCACAATCGGCACGCAATCCAGCGAGAATCGCCTTGAGGTCAGCGGCGCCAGAATCTGCGTGCCGTAGCTCGTGCACCAGTCAAGCAGAGGGTGCGTGAACATCGCCACAAGAACACATGCGTAAAGCAGCCAGAACCGCCTGGCGCCTCCGGAGGGATTTTTTTGTTGTGGTTGTTGTTGTGCCTGTACCTTCTCGTCCCGGTTATTCCGTCTGCGGAACCACCACCAGATCAAGGCAACAGGCACAGAAAGAACCGGCGCCATCAACAGCGAATGGCTCATTCCGCGGTGCATGACCAGCCGGGTGAGGTCGTTCACTTCTCCACCGGCCAACGAAAAAAAAGGCCTTACGAAAATGTCCAGATCGGGGACGATAGCCGCCGCCGCCCCCACCCACGTGGCATCACGGCCAATCCGCTGGCGGAAGCCCAACTGTGCCGTAACGGCACCAAGCAAAGCCTGTGTGATAGTGTCCATTCAACACCATTCTAAAGCAATCCACGTCTTGTTGCAAAGTTCGCTGCCGGTTGCGACGTATGTTTCGCCGGTCGGCTGACCAGGGGAATCCTGGGACGGAGCATTAAATAAGCGTTGACAGGAAAATTAAGTCATCAGTCCCCGAATGGCCGTTGGCCCAGTTATGGCCACCACCGCGGGAAGCGGCTTGATGAACTCCTGACGAAGGCTGTATGTATACGCCCCTTGCGTCGGTATCAACAAGACGTCGCCCGGCTGGATGCCCTCACCCCAATAGGCGTAGCCCCAGACGTCGTGCGGCGTACAGAGCGAACCAAGAACGAAACACTTGCGCTCGGTTCGCCCAGGCCTGGACAGGTTAATCACAGGGAAATAGTCCGTCTCGAATCGTTCCCATCCTATTGCGTTCGTGCCTGCATCGGTGATAACCAGGTCCTCCGCTTTCTTGTCTACAACCGTCAACAGCAGATGCATCGCGTCGTTGCACAGCCATCTGCCCGGCTCGGCACATATCCTACAGGAAACGTGCGGAAACAAATGGGTCCGCACGGCCAAAGCGATGTCATCGGCAAAGTCCTCGATGGTTGTCGCGGGGTGGTTGTAGTGGCACAGAGCAGGGACCGAACGCGGCATAACGGCGTCGGCGGTTCGGCTCTCCGCTGTGCCGGCCGACTGCAGCCATTCACCCTGTGCCGGCCAGAAGCCGCCGCCAATGTCAATGAACTCGATCATGGCCCGCTGGTCGGGTGTCATCTTGCTGAGTGTATTCCCAAGGCGGGCTATGAATTCCACCTGCTTGCCCGGATCGAGGTTCCAACTCGTGTGGAACTGAAGTCCTCGAATGCATACGCAATCAGACCCAGCCGCTACATTCAAAAACCGCGGCAGTTCCGCCAGCGGTATTCCAAACTTACGCCACAGCCCGTCGTGTGTTGTCAGCCTTACACCCGCGCGTATGGAGGCGCCCTTTTTGGCCGCCAGCCCGCCAAGACGCTGAAGCTCGCCAAAACTATCAATCAGCAACGTTGCCCGATCACGGTTTTCGATAGCCAGGTTCAATTCCTCATCCGTCTTGCCAGGCCCGCTGAAGACAATATCCTTGGCGCCGCTATCGAGGGCAACTCGCAGTTCCAGCCCGCTGGAAACGTCCAGACCCAATCCCGCTTGCACCAACGTCCTGGCAATCGCCGGATGGTTGTTACTCTTCATCGCGTAATAGACGCGCACATCCGGCAAGACCCCGCGGAATGTCTTAGTGAATCGAGCCGCCCGCTCACGCAGAACATCTTCTTCTATAACATAGAGCGGCGAGCCATGTTGACGGCTTGTTTGGAGAAACACATCCCGCCTTTGCAGAAAGCCGTCCACAAAGGCGCCGAGTTCACCAGGATCGAGCACGGCTGGTTCTTGTTCAGCAGATCTGCCGGAGGTTTTTTTTAGAATCGACTCGCCGTCGCACATGCCTGTGTTCTCATTTCGACTTTCAGCTTTTCGCCGATCTCAACGCACTCGCTTTCTATGCTCCCTGGGCCTGAATGTTCAAAGATTACGTGGCCCAACAGCCGGGATTCGTAATCCTCAGGCGGCAGAACCACCCGATGGCCGACCCGGCGTTTCAGGCAACATTCCACCACCCGGCGGTCTTCGCGCAAGGATTCGGAATCGATGCGGGTGATTTCACCGCACTGTCGTCCGAACAGTCGCATGCCAACCAGTGGCGTCCACCGCGACGGTGCGGGGAATCTCACGCCCCGCCGCTCGGCAAAGTCGAGCGCGTATCCGATAATGTCCACGCCACAGCTCCTCAACAGCAGGGCAGGCAGGCAATCGCCGCCCAGCCTAGGCGCCAATTCGATCATAACAGCCCGGCCGTCTCTGACGACAAAGTCCAACATGCATATGGCCCGGCTCAGCCCCAGGGCCCCCGCCGCCCTGCCCAACTGCCCACAAAATAAACTATCACCACCAAGGCCCGATGGTAGTTCAGCGGGCATAATGTAAGCCCGGGTCGTCCCAAACACCTGCCCCGGATCAGGTATCTTCCTGGCTATCCGGATGATGTCCACACGATCCCCATCGAACACAAAGTCACAGCTGTATTCATCACCGCGAATGAACTCCTCGATGACAAAAACCTTTCGAGGATCAACCTTCTTTCCGTCGAAAAAATACGGCTCGTACATTCGCCGATCCGGATGGCTGGCCAACCTGGACTTCAGCGTGCCAACAGCAGCAGTGCACTCATCTTCGTTGGTGCACAGGAAGACCAGCTCGCTGCCGCTGCCGGTCAGGGGTTTTAGCACGACTGACCCGCCTGCGGCGTGCATGAAACTCACCGCCTCTGACGCATCCTGAACAAGCTCGACACGCGGACACGGCAACCCAGCCCCTCGCCAAAGCTGCTTGGAAACAAGCTTGCTTCTGCATGCCGCAACAGCCTCGGCCGATGGATATGAAAGGCCCAGTTCACCGGCAATAAACGCGGCAAGGCCCATAGACTCGCAGTCGAAGCAGGCAATGCCGCTCGGTGTTATTCGAAATCGATTCAAATGCTTCCGCACGGCCACGACGACCTGTTCGCAATCCGCCAGATCGCACAGCAGCTCGGTATCTTCATTTGGCGGATTCTCCTTCGCCTTGGCTCGTTCGTCCGCGTCGGTAACAAAGATCGCCCTTTGCGGCAGTCGCCGGTTGATTATGTCGATGTAATCAGCCGTTGTCCCGACGACAAGAACTCGCCTATTCGACATGCCCTGCCCCCCTCAGCGCCAGGCTTTCCGGACAATGGGCCTCGGCCGTGCAATTCGAGAGCAAGTACAACGGTCTGGGCGCCAGATGAAACAGCTTCTTCCACGAGAAGTCGCCACAGAGAAAGTCGACCAGACTCAGCCGCTCTTGGCAGCCGCGTCGCATGTGATACAGGTTGATCAGTTTTGCCACGCCGGGGTACTGGCCGTTAGTGCCTCCCCCCAGCAAGGTATAGGCCCCACGATAAACACACCCCATGTCAACCGCAGCCACCTCGCCGCCGATCAGGACGGTTGTCATACGCAGCCAGCCATTGTCATTAAGGTAGTGCAGCAGGCTTCGAAAACTCTCCAGAAAGCGATGGTCATGGAAATAGGAGTGGGCTCCGAAGCTTCCGACGTTCAATCGCACTAGGTGCTCGAAGTCGGAGATATCGTCGCACCGATAACTTACCCCTGAAACATCAAAGGCAGCAACTTCACGCTTCAGACGCTTGGCTGATTTGTGTGAAAACTCCCGGAAATAGTCCTCGATATCGTAGTTGTAGTCCGGTGGTTTGAACAGGTACCCCACCTCGTCAACGACGCGATGGTCCTGTGGTTCAGCTTTCATCGGCAGCAAATATCTAAGGATATAGCGGCCAGGGCATCTATCCAATAGAGCGTTCAGCACCCCACCATCACCATCGCCGGCCAGGACCCGATTCTGCTCTAGCCAAGTCTTGGCTTGCCAAGTCTCCCCTGGAAAGTATCCGTAGTTCCCAACCTCCTCGATCCAACTGAGAGGCAGCAGCCCGGTGATTTCCTGGCTGTTCTCCGCAACAACAACAATAAAACAGGCAGGGCGTTGAAAATGCCGTTGGAAACAGGCACGAAACCCCCAGAGATCGGATACGATCTCTTGAGGCATGTTGGTTTCCCAAATCTCCCGACATTCCTCCAGGTCAGTTACAATGCGAGAGCCTAGCACGTCTTAAAGCCTTAAGTTACTTTGGGTAATGCAGTGAGAGCCTCCGAAAAACCGCTGGGCAAAGTCAGCCACAACGGCTGGATCGTAGGGCTTGCAACTGAACACATCCAGGTAGATAGTGTTCGTCTGGTTGGCGAAATGGGCCGAGATGAGCGATGTCTCGATCAACTGCACCATCGAGTAGCCAGCGACCCGTTCGTCTTCGCCGAAATGAACGACGACTGTCTCGCCGAACCTTCTCATCTCGATCAAATCGCACAGTTCGACCACAAACTGTTTGATCCTTTCGGCGCTGCGAATTAGTTGCGGGTCGCAATCGTAAATGTCAATGCTTGATGCGATACCCCAGGCAGACTGTTCGACCGCCCGCTCAACTATTGCTTGTGTTTCCAATTTCCCATCTCCCGGTGTGGCTCACCAGCAAGCGGCAACCAAGCCGCCCACTGAATAGCCAAAATTGTCTATTTATTATTGGCCAAGGAACTCCCGGCCACTTGATTCGACGGATAGGCCTCCTGAACGAAACGAGCCAGACTGGCCACCATCGCACCCCGCAGCGAGGCAAAAACCTCGTCTATATCCGCGTCCTGCGAAGCTATAGACGCAAATGAGTAATAACCGGATACTAATCCCGCAATTGCGCATGCAATACGACGCAATACCGGTTGCGGCAACCGATACTTTATCACCGACTCCAAGAGCCCTTCGGCACACTGCAGATATTCAATAAACGGCGTTTCTATTCCGGGATAGCCCTCCTCCAACTTCAAATCGCTTAAAGCCTGGAAATAGAGCACGAAATCCGCCCAACGATTGCTGAAGAACTCGATGTGTGCGCCTATCATGTGATGGAGCAGATCTTGGATCTCGGTATCGTTTCTGCACTTCTCCTCGATGATCGATGCTAACTCGGACAGGTTACTCCTTATAAGCTCCTTGACAATTTGGGGCTTACCCTTGAAGTGGTAGTAGAAGGTGCCCTTTCCCACATCCGCACGTTCGGAAATTTCATCTATTCTGGTGAGGTCTATCCCTTTCTCGGCAAAGACCGCCCTGGCTGCTTCCAATAGCTTCTGTCGCGTAACTTTTGTACGGCGACGCTGGCGAGACTGCCTTCTCACCGGTTTGGATTCGAGTTTCTTCATAAGGTCAGGGCTCGACTAACAGGTCAATACTGACCATTTAGTCAGTTTCGACAAGTGCGTCAACCAGAATTTACTA
>JABMQG010000540.1 GCA_013203365.1 Planctomycetota bacterium
CAGCACCTGCGGGTCGTGCATGAGCGTTCGGGCAATTCCGACCCGCTGCTTCATACCCTTGGAAAGGGTGTCGACGAATCGATCTCGCAGATACTCGCCCTGGGTGATATCGAGCACCTCGTCGATCCGTTTCTTTCGCTTCTTGCGAGGGATTTTGAAGGCGGAGCCGAAAAAGTCCAGATACTCCCATACCCTCATCTGGTCGTACACGCCGAATTCATCGGGCATGTATCCTACCAACTTCTTGAGGCGGTCGCGATGACCGGTCAAATCCACCCCGGCAATGTAAGCCTTTCCGCTGGTGGGGCGCAGCAGCCCCGCCAGAATGCGGATCGTGGTGGTCTTGCCAGCGCCGTTGTGCCCGATGAAGCCGTATACCTTACCCTTAGGAATGGTCAGGTTCAGATCTTTCAGGGCGACAATCTCGTTGTAGACTTTGGTCAACCCTTCGGTGTGCAGCATGATGTCGGGGTCCGGGGTGCCTATCACTGGACGGTACCTCTCAACGTGGCGACTATGTCTTCAAATTGCCATTTCGGTCGTTCCACAATATTCTTGCTGATGGCCCCGATGGATTCCACTCGCAAGCGGAGGCGAACGGTCCCGTCGGCGGTCACGAAACGATCGGCGTCGAGGACTCGTATGATTTTCAAGCCCTCGGGGTGATCGTAGGTCTCCAGCGCAACGGCCGAGCCATCCTGCGAAAGGCCCTCTACAGTCATGCGGTAGGAGTTGGCGCGAATGGTAACGTAGAGGATCGCTTCCGTCTGGGCCAGCCGGCCTACTTCTGCCGGCGGCGAGACCAGCACCTCAATCTTGTCTTCGCGCCACAGGGTCTTCGCAAAGCCCGCTTTCGGACTCCATACTATGCCGAAGTTCTCGAATCGCTGATGAACCATCTCCTGCGGTATGAACACTCGCTGCCCAGCCAACGTGGACCGCACTGTTATTGGCTCTGCCAGCAGCGTCATGCCGACCGCAGGCACACCGGCCAGCCCCTCTCCCGGGTCCAACAGCCGATCGGCCGACCAACCCAACAGGTAAAGCCGCTCGTCAGGCAGGCGCACATGCGATTGAGTAGTCAATCGTTGCAGCAGTTTCTCGTGCATGAGGTCTTCCCGGCTCTTTATAGCCTTGGGGATGAACTCCTCGGGGCCCAAACGATCGTCCGAGCCTGTGGTGACGTGCACTGACTCACCCGCCGGCAAATCACCGACGCGATACGCCCGCCGACGGATGTACAACACCGCGTCGGCCACGTCGCTGCCCGTGCGATTGGTTATCGTACCTTCAAGCCCATCTGGCCCGAACCGAAGGTCCGTGGCGAAGCCGGCAAAATCGACCATTGCGGTGGCCAGGAACGCAGAGGCGGAGTTCTTGCCGACGCGCACGGCGGGCATCATCGCCCCGCCAACCGTGTAGATTCGGGTCTGTGTCAGGCTCTTGCCGTCGCGTTGGCCCATGGGGAACAGGTACCCCAACGCCGAACCGGGCAATACTTCCAGGCCGGTCACCTCAACGGGACTGTAGTAGCCCAGCGCCTCCTGCACCATCGCCCGGCCCGATGAGTCGCTGATGGCCATGCCCACGTAGCTCACCGCCGGGGCATCTGCTCGACTTTCCGAGTACAGGTATATGCCCCCTGCCAAGACCATGGCGATCGGGAGCATGACAATCCAGGTCCGCTCGCCATAGCGTCGCAGACTCATCACGCACCCAACGCCGACGGTCATCAGCATAAATGCGCCCAGCCAGGCCAGCACTGCCATTCGCCCTAGCCCGCGACGCCCGCTTATGTCCTGGAGAATGTCATACGAAACACCGTTGTCGCCTTTGGCGACGGCGTTTTCACCAGCCGATGGACGAGTGGTCCTTTTGCTCTGAGTGGTGGAGCTTTGCCGTGTCGTCGTATCTCCGTCGCCGCCGGCGAAAAGTTCCGTCCGGATCGCCGCCGTGGAGTTGAGGGCATAGTAGACCTCTTGCCATATCTCCATCAGTCCCTGCGGTTCCGTTTGGGCCAGCGCGCCGGTCGGCACGGCGAGGACAAAGACGAATCCCAGCCCGTATCGCGTACGGGTCAGCATCGGCAAACCGTTGGCACTGTACAATACTTCCGCACGGTCGCAGCTCATCTCAAGGTACGGTACAGCCTTTGGCAGTTCGACCGTGAAGTCCGCCTTCCCGTCCGCCGAGGTCACCGAAAGCCTCTTGATCTGACCAACACCGCTGGCTGTAACGCCGGCCGCAGCGCCAAAATCCGTCGCCAGCAGTTCATCGCTGCGCTCAGTAGTAAACAGCACCAGGACCCCGCCTTGCCTGACCCAGTCCATGATTGCTTGAAACTGGCTCGCTCGGCGGCGATCGGGATCCAGCCAGCCGACCAGAAGCAGATCGACAGCCGAGTAGCCATACCATCGGTCAGGCATGTAAGTCAGAGTGGTCAGCTCCAGCTTGGAAATGTACCGACGACCTTCCTCTTCCCTGGCAAGGTACGAATACTCGGTCGGCTCGCCGCTATCGTCGATGAAACAGGTCAACTTGTCCAGCCTGGCCATGGGGACCATTTGGATTTCGCTTGTCCTGTCCAGCACCTGCTCCGTAGCCGCATCCAGCAGCGAACCTGATTGAAGCGAAAACGAAAACCTGGACTGCGGCGATTGCTGTTGCTGGCCCGTCGACAATTCGCCAATACGAGCGGCGAACCATACGTCGCCCTGCGAACGGCTGGGCATCCAAACCTGCCGGCGAAAGAGAACCCGGCCCCATTTCGGATCCGAGGCGGTGTACTCGACTTCCGCCAGCCGGTCGCTGTCTGTGCCGTTGACGACGATCCCGACCATCTGTCCCCACGCACCGGCCCGGGTTTTGTTGCCAAAAAAGGTCGTGCCCAAACTTCGCATCGTAACACTGCTTTTAGCTTGCCCCTGGCAGGGTGATACGGCCAGGCCGAGCAAAAGGCTCACCAGCAGTGCCAATAACACCTGCGGTCGGCAACTACGTCTATGATGCCAATGACGGCCCAATTGCTACTCACTCCACCGAGCCGACGGCCCAATTGCTACTCACTCCACCGAGCCGACGACCTAATTCCAATCACACGGGCCAGTGTAACAACGCTGGCCCGCCAGTGCGCTGGTCTTCAGTAAGGTTACAAGGCGCAAAACGCAAAACAACATGGACTATAGCGACCTGACAGCCCGGTTCAACCACTTTTTCATAAGGGAATAGGTTCGCCAGCCGCCGATGTTCCAGCCCTTTCTGTCTCTGCTAAGATCCAACCATAAGCATTGGCTGGAAAGAGGCGTAATCGTGACTGGCCTGCCCCGACTAATTCTTGCCTGGCCAGCGGATTGAGGGCATCGACTCAGACCGGTTCGAGCCCAGCGTGGTCGTCGTCAACAGCCCATGCGGAATATATCCACCTGCCGGGGCCATGGACATGGCAACCGGGAATATACGCACCAGTCCAGTATTGCCACGCCGGCACGAAGATGATATGAACCGGCAACAGGTCGGGCACACTCGCCCTAATAAGCCTACGGCGAAGGAGAGGCAAGTCATGAAGCGATACGGTATGGTTCTCAAGGTACGGCATGAGAAGCTGGCGGAATACAAGAAGCTTCATGCCGCCGTCTGGCCCGGGGTGCTAAAGATGGTTACCGAGTGCAACATTCGCAACTACTCCATATACCACAAGGACGGCTTC
>JABMQG010000541.1 GCA_013203365.1 Planctomycetota bacterium
CAACTGAGCTACAACCACCGCGTACCAATCCATAGCCGTTTTGTCGGGCAAACGGCAGGCAGGACACTTTATACGCGCCCACGGTGAGGTGTCAAGGTCAAACGGCCGGTCGAGCGGAAGTCAAGTTCTCGGTAAGGACAGTTTTTTCACCTACCCGTACTGTTCCACTAGGGATTTTTCCTTCAGCACCTCAATCTGAGATTCCATGCTCGGTCGGCCGGAGCAGTAGAAAATACCTATGGGAATTTCTTCCCCCCATTTGAAAGCCAACCGCAGAGCTGCATCACGGTCGAATGGGTCATGCCCTTCACCGATTGGTCTGACGCGATCCTTATACCACTTAAACGTGTTAACGCGATTGAAGGAGATGCACGGCTGGAGGATGTCCAACAAGGCAAACCCGTCGGTCTGGATGGCGGCGATCATCATCGCTTTGAGGTGCCCAGTGTCCCCGGAAAAACTGCGGGCGACGAATGAGGCGCCTTCCACTATCGCCAGGGCTATCGGGTTCATTGGCAGATTGATAACGCCGTGCAGTTGTACTTTGGTCACGAAGCCCATGTCACTGGTAGGCGAGGCCTGCCCCTTGGTCAGTCCGTACACCTGGTTGTCGTGCACGAAGCACTTGATTCCGATATTTCGCCGTACGGCGTGGATGAAGTGATTGCCGCCCTCACCGTACATGTCACCGTCGCCGCTTGTAATAATCACATGAAGCTTGTGGTTAGCCAGCTTGATACCCGTCGCGGCGGGCAGGGCGCGGCCGTGAAGTCCGTTGAAGATGTTGGTCTTCCTGTCAACGTAGTGCGGTGCCTTGGCCGCCTGGCCAATGCCGCTGACCAGCACCAGTCTCGAAGGGTCCACGTCTGCCTCTTTCAACGCGTCGTCCAGTGTTTTAAGGATCGGATAATTCCCGCAGCCGGGGCACCAAGCCGGATGCGTGTCTGCCTTGCCCAGATTCATGACTTGATCCTCTCCACAATGTATTCCGCCGTGAACGGCATCCCGTCATACCGCAGCAGCAGTTCCACCTCGCCTATGATCCCAGTCTCTCGCAGCACCGAGGCCAACTGCCCGGTGGCGTTGCCCTCGACGCAGATTACCCGCCTTCGCCGTCCGAGTTTTTGACCGGCGGTGGCGACGTTGATCGGCCAAACCTGAGCGAAGTGCAACATTGCAGCCGACTCACCTGAGGCGTTAAGTGAGTCCACGGCCTCGCGGCAGGGCATATACGTCGAACCCCAGCAGACCAGGAGCATCTCGGCTGAGTCCGGCCCGTACAGCTCCGGGCCAATCGCCTCGGCCGTCATGCCCTGGAGCTTCCGCATGCGCTTGTCATGCTGGGCCAGATGAATACCCAGGTCTTCCGTGATGTGTCCCGACTCGTCATGCTCGTCGCTGTCAACGAGGACCTTGGCAGGGCCGCCAGGGATTGCCCGAGGGCTGATGCCGCTTTCGGTGACGGCGTAGCGAGCATAGTCCTCTCCGGCATCGGTGACGATGCACCGGTTGATCGGACGGGGTGTATCGTCCAGTGGCGGGATGTTTTTTTGGAGATCCTGTAGGAATTGGTCGGTAAGGATTATCGCCGGCGTCTGATACTTGTGGGCCGTTTCCAGCGCCAGCCGCGTCAGATCGTAACACTGCTGCGGCGAGCCGGGCGCGTAGATCGCCCGCGCAAATTCACCATGGCCGGCCGAGATGGCGAACTTCAGCTCTCCCTGGGCCGTGCGCGTCGGCAAACCTGTGGCAGGCCCAGGTCGTTGTGCAACCATAATGACGATCGGCAGCTCTGTTATGCCCGCCAACGACAGACCCTCAACCATCAGCGCAAAGCCTCCACCACTGGTGCCGGTCATGGCTGGCACGCCCGCGTAGGCGGCGCCGCAAGCCATGTTGACCGCCGCGATCTCGTCCTCGGCTTGCTCGACGACGATGCCATATCGGTCGCTCGCCTTGGCCATGAAGTTCAATGTCGCAGTCGAGGGCGACATTGGATAGGCGATGTAAAACTTCACTCCACCGCTCGACGCTGCCAAGGCGATCGACTCCGCTCCACTGTAGAGCGCTCCCGGCGCCCCGACCGGAGCAGGGCCCTTCACCTTGCCGCGGTACGCCCTGGTCAGTTCGAAACCCTTTCGAGCACACGCAACATTCTGAGCGAGGATATCACCGCTCTTGTTCTTGAAGACCTCCGACAGCTGCCGGCAAAGGTCCTCGACTTCATAGCCCAACAGGGCGTACACCGCACCAGTGGCGACCGTATTGGCCATCATCTTTGCGCCGCCGGCTTCCACCGCAGCTTGGGTAAAGTCGATGTGAATGGTGCCGTCGGCCTTGCTGCTTTCGGACAAGATGGCGCCGCCGAGGGCGACTGTCTCACGGAGGGTTTCCAACGCCTCGTCGGTTAGCGCCACCAGCAGGTCTGCCTTCTCTCGCCCGGCGAAAAGCTCCCGGTCGGAGATACGGACGTCATACCAGTTCAGGCCGCCTCGGATTCGCGACATGTAGCTTTGCGTCGCAAGCACGTGCAGACCCATCATCGCCAGTGATTGCGCCAGCAGGTCGCCAGCGCTGGCAACTCCCTGTCCTGCCTCTCCCGCCACGCGAATATTGATATCCATCGGACCTCCCTGGCCAATAAATGGGCCGGATCTAATACCGCGATTGTGCTCACATCTTATTTATGTACGACCTCGCCGCCGGAGCAGACCTTATAGCGCGAACCGTTCCGTGTGGATCCGCCGCCTCGGTACGCCCATGCTCCGCAGCGCTCGCCTGACTGATACCATCATAACCGGTGGACCGCAGAGAAACACCTGCCCTCGCAGCTGGTTGGCAGTCAGCAACCGCCCGAGCAACGGCGTGTCCACGAAGCCCGCCGACCCGGCCCAACCCTCCTGCTCGGACAGGACGTGGTGGATTCGGAGGTTCATCCGTCCAGCCGCCAAGGCGTCCAGCTCCTGGCGATACACGATATCCTCCTCCCGCCGGTTGCCCCAGATCAGCGTCACCGGCCGATCGTCGCCAGTGGCGGCCATGTGGCGAAGCATGCTCAAGATGGGCGTTATTCCGATACCACCGGCAATCATCACCAGCGGTCCGGTCTGAGGCGCCCTGGCGAGGTGGCTGAACAGCCCATAGGGCCCGTCCACGGTGGCCCAGTCGCCGGGGTGGAACTGGCCGATCTTCGCGGTGAAGTCCCCGCTGGCCTTGATGGTAAAGCGGACCCGCAGGCCTTCCGGCGACGGCGCCGAGGAGATCGTGAACGGATGCTCCTCGGCCGGCAGGCCCTTACCATGCAGCTTGAGAAAAGCAAACTGGCCCGGCAGGTGATGGAACGTCCGCCCCGGCGGCCCCGCCAGCTCAACCGTCCAGACGTTGTGGTTCAGCCGTTCGACGGCAGCTATGGTGAATCGGTTCTCCCTCAGAAGCAGCGGCTTGATAATCTTCACCCATACGAATAGGCCGGCGTAGGCCGCCACCATCATCAGCCACATCGTCCGCAACCAGCCGCCCGCCAAGTCGCCTCCGATGGCCAGCCCGTGCACTGCCACCATTGCGACGGCAGCGAAGACCAACTGATGAAACCCCCACCATACGCGGTAGGACAAAGCGAGAAAGGCGGCCCAGATGCTCGTGCACAGGACCACCCACAACATGGCCAGCAGGCCCGCACCCAGGAGTTCCGGCCAACGGCTCCACTCCAGCGCCCCTGCGAAATAGACGCCGCTGCTATAGAGCAACAGCGGGTGCAGCGACGCCAGCACGCCGGCTGATATTCCCAGGAGTTTGTGGTCTCGAAGCAGACGGTCCAGCCCGAAGGCCCGGTCAAGCAGCTTCAGGCGGGCGCTGAGGGCGAACTGGAGCATCAGGAGTGCGCCGGCCACCAGACCCATGACCTTTCCCGTCGTCCTGGCAACGGCCCGGGCGGTGCCGAGGATTGTCGCATCCTGTACGGCGGACACCGAAGCCGACCAAGCCATCACGCCAAGCAGGGCTACTACGGCGGTCACTAGAACCACACGCAGAAACAGCCGCTCAGTCGGCGAGAGACACTGGCAAGTTGGAGCGTTCTGCGTCATTGCCTGTTCTTGGGACGGAAATGCCTCAGGATCATGTGGGCAATGGGCAACTTGGCCAACAGGATCAAGTTGTCCGCCAGCGTGGACTTCAGCAGGACGGCGTCCCATGTGACCGGGCCCTGCCAGTGCTCTATCGAATACAAGGTCATCGCCACGATCCCCACCACCACTGAGACGGCGTTGAGAAGGTAGGCAGCCGCTACGGTCCTCGGCCAGTTGAACAGGAACGGCAACACGATCACGCTCAACACCCCGAAGACGACGGGTATCCAGTTGGACGCCTCATTCGCCGGTGGGTGAATCCGAAGGTGCAGCAGCAGCCCGCCCAGCGAGATTAGGAACAGGCCCATGATCGGCAAACAGAGTTCTTTCCGTAACATTCGATATCTCCCTTTGTGACGTGCCGACAGTGTAACTGCTTACTTCAGCCGCCCGCGCCGCTTGCGAGCGAGCTAACATCATCATATCTTCGGCAACTGCTCGCCGCAATGGCGCCACGCGTGCTGGCGCCCAGCAGGTAAAAAGTGGCGGATAATACGATCCACGTCGGTGATGCGACGCTGCGACTTGGCCCGACGCTTCATTGTTGTTAGGGACTTTAAGCCGATCATCAATTGTATTTTGAAAGACTGCGACTGGGCCGCTACAATCTTGCTTTCGGCGGCGGGCCGGTATCGCCCTCGCTTTCGCGGACATGCTTGTTGGCGGATCGGAGTTCATGACTCATCGAATAGAGATTTGGCTGCGTGACGAATGCGGCGACGGCCGGGCAGCCGGCGTCTTTGCGCAGGCGAAGGAGTTGGGTGCATCGGGCATAACGGCCGTGCGGTCGGCAAGGTTGTTTTTTCTAAGGGGCTCGCTGGACGAGGCCCAGCTGAACCGCCTGGCGGATGAGCTTCTGGCCGACCCGGTCATCGAACGATATGTCCTTGGCGCAAGTGCGGCCCCCAATGATGGTGCCGTGGTGGAGGTGCA
>JABMQG010000542.1 GCA_013203365.1 Planctomycetota bacterium
GCATTCGCCTGAGCACGATTGTCATCAAGGACAACTCAGGCACGTACAACGTCGATCTGACGGGTGCAGACAGACTCGGCGACATTATGGACAAGATCGACACCGCCACCGGCGGCGCCGTAACCGTCGGGATCGCCCCGGGCGGCAAGAGACTTTTCCTGCTGAGCGCAACCGGCAACATGACCATCACCGAACTTGGTGCCGGCCGGGCCGCGCACGACCTGGGCATTTACCGCCCCGCAGACCAGGGCAACTGGTTCTTCGGAGACGACGTGCACCCACAGGTGACGGTCACCACGGCCGTGGGCAGCTTGGCAGGCGGGGTGAGTCTGGATCTGACCAGCGGGATAGTCATAACCAACGGCGAAAAGAGCGAAGTGCTCGACTTTTCGAGCGACGTAACCGTTGGGGATCTGCTGAACCGCATCAACACCGCCGGGCTGGGCGTAAGTGCACGTATCAACGCCGACGCCACCGGAATCGACGTGGTGAACGCGCTAAGCGGCGTCGTAATGGGAATCGGCGAAAACGGGGGCACTACGGCCGAAGCTTTGGGCTTGCGAAGCATGCGGGATGAGACTGCTCTTGCTGTGCTCAACGACGGCATGGGCGTTCGGCGGATAACCGGCAAGGACGATATCCGCATTATTGCCCACGACGGCAGCGGCTTCGACGTGGACCTGAGCCCTGCCCAGACGGTCCAGGACGTAATCGATCTTGTAAACGCCGCTTGCGGGCCGGCGGTCACGGCCTCGCTGGCCAGTGTCGGCAACGGGGTGGAACTGACCGACAACACCGTCGGTGCGGGCACCTTCTCAGTCGAGTCGCTGAATGCCAGCACGGCGGCAGCGGATATGGGTCTGCTCGGCAACGCCGTGGCCAGCACGATCAACGGCGGTGACGTGAACCCCATCACGCCGGGCGGGGTGTTCGCGAACCTGGCCCGGCTTCGAGAGGCTTTGATGGCCGGCGATGATTATGAGATCACCCGCATTGTTCAGCGCATCGAGGATGACCGCGACCATCTGGTGGCGGTGCAGGGCAGAATTGGCGGGTTAACCCAGGACTTGCAGAACCGGGCCAATCGTACCGAGGACCTGAAGACGTCCAACACGGCCTTGCTGAGCGGCCTGAAAGACACGAATTACGCCGAGGCTATTTCGCGTTTTCAGGCATTTCAGACGGCGATGGAAGCAAATTTGCAAAGCGCCGCTCTGATGTTGAACACGAGCCTGTTGGATTTCTTGAGATAGCACCGGGCGTGTCGGCTGAAGCAGGCGGGCCGGCATGGCAAAAGGATCGCCCCCTGAGGGGTCCGTCGCACGGATGTGACGGGGCAAGGATCTGACTGGAGCCCACTGCCTGCAAGGAGCAAGGGCAATGAAGATTGATACTACTAGGTTTGGGCCGGTGGAGGTTGACCCTCAACGGGTCATCACCATGCCCAAGGGCATGCTGGGGTTTCCCCTGCATAAGCAGTACGCCCTGATTGCCGCCAGTGAAGACAGCCCCTTCTACTGGCTTCAGGCGCTGAATGAACCATCGTTGGCGTTCGTGGTATGCGACCCAAGGCTGTTCGTCAGCGAGTACCAGATCGTTCTGAAAGGCGACGATCAGGAATTGCTGGGAGTAATCGGTGAGGATGAGGTCACGCTGCTGGTGGTCTGCAACAAGGTGGATGACCTGCTGACCGCAAATCTGCGCGGCCCGATCGCGGTGAACCCGACGACGCGGGAAGGGAAGCAGCTTGTGTTGAGTGAGAAACGGTTGAGTACGAGACATCCTTTGCTCAAACTCTTATCACGGGAGCAGGAAGTTGTCAGCAAGACGGCATAAATCTCGTAGGACCTCGCCGGGCATAAATCCCGGCAGACATGGGGGCCTGCGTGGTATGATGAGTAAATGCCCTGCAGACCCGTGGCGTCCGCCAGCAGCGGACATAGCGAGCATCCTGACCCCGCCGGGCGGCGGGGATTTGGAAGGAGCCAAGGATGTTAGTACTTTCGCGACAAAAAGAAGAAACGATCATGATCGGCGACGACGTCGAGATAACGATCGTAGATATTCGAGGCGACAAGGTTCGTCTGGGCATCACAGCCCCTCCCCATATTCCGGTGCATCGCAAGGAAGTGTACGAAGCGATTCAGCGGGAGAATCGGGCCTCGGCCAACTTGAGACCGGACGAAATTCCACGAGTCGGAAGCCTGGCAAAGAGACGGGAAAAGCCCGCCAAGGAGCCTCCCGCCAAGGAGCCTCCCGCCAAGGAGCCTCCCACCAAGCCGGACGAGACCAGTCATTGACCCTGTTGCTTCACGTCGCCGTAAGGGGAACCCGGCGCAATCAACGAATGAACAGCGTTCCCGTAGGGCGAAATGAACCGAATTGCCGCGGAGCCGAACAAGGCTTTATCTTAGCGGAGGCGGTTTCAGAGAACCATTTCGCCCAGAGCCTAACAATCAAGGAGGATTGACCATGGCTCGAATAAACACAAACGTATCGTCGATGATAGCCCAGTCGGACCTGCACAAGGCCGGCCTATCACTTAACCAGGCATTGCAGCGGTTGTCCACAGGGCTGCGAATCAACCGCGGGGCCGATGACCCCGCCGGCCTGATCGCCAGCGAGACCCTGCGTGGTGAAATCGCCGGCATTACGCAGGCGATAGGCAACAGCCAGCGGGCGACCAACATCATTGCCACCACCGAAGGCGCGTTGGGCGAGGTGTCATCGCTGCTGGTGAACATCAAGTCGCTGACCGTTCAGGCGGCCAACAAAGGCGCGATCAGCCCCGAGGAAATCAAGGCCAACCAGCTCCAGATCGACTCGGCGGTGGAAAGCATAACCCGCATTTCGAACGTCACTAATTTCGCCGGTCTTAACCTGCTGGACGGTTCTCTGGACTACCAGACCTCCGGCGTGATCAACAGTCAAATCAACACGGCGCGGATCTTCAACGCCCAGTTCGCCTCGGCCACCAGCATACCGGTGAGCGTGGATGTTCTCGTCTCAGCCCAGCCGGCTGAGCTGCGATGGTCCGCCGTGCCGGCCTCCGCCGTAACCATCGTAGTGGCTGGTACTAAAGGCGTCGAAACCATTCAGTTTATATCCAACACCACGGCCGGCACGATAATGAGTGCCATTAACAGTATAAAAGACGCGACCGGCGTCTCCGCAGCGTGGTTCTCCGGCACAGCCAATTCTGCCGCCGGGCTGAGGTTCTACTCCACCGAGTGGGGCAGTGACGCGTTTGTCTCAGTCAGTGCACTGCCTGGCAGCGGGACCTTCACCGCTCAAGACATAAACGGCGCCACCACCCAACGAACCATCGGCCGGGACGTCTCCGCGACGGTCAACGGCTCGTATACCGTTGGGAGGGGACTGACCCTCTCGCTGAACACC
>JABMQG010000543.1 GCA_013203365.1 Planctomycetota bacterium
GAACTGGATCGGGCCGTCGCTATAGGCTTGGACAAGGTTGCGCCGCAGGATGCGGCGGGCTGGTTCATATCCTGCGGATATGTTCAGGTTAAAAGTTAAAGTGCTATAGACGATCCGCAAGTGACGTCAACTGTTGGAACTTATGACGGCCGGTACGTGGGCCAAAGGCTTGATGGCGAAGGGCCATCTTGTTCCTGATCACGTCGGCTCGTATTGACACCGCCGGCTCCGACCGATACGCTCGTTGGTGTAATGGAGCTTCGATCCGGTCAACCATTCCGTGCAGTGCAATGGTTACTCCTGGCCTTTGTAGGCGTGGGCGGACAGTTATGTACACCGGCAGCGGCTGTCGGTCAGACGGCCCTGCCTCACGGCGGTGAGCGGGCACTGGCCGAATACTTGGCCAGCTGCCGAACACAGGTGGCCTATCACGCCGTCCGGCTGGCCGACGGTCGGATTCTCGCTTCTCGCGACGCCGCGAGGCCCATGGTGCCGGCCAGCGTTCAGAAGCTGTGCACCTCGGCCATCGCCCTGGCCTCGCTTGGGGCGGATTTTTCCTTCAAGACGACACTGGCGGTTTGCGGCGGTGACCTGGTGGTACTGGGTGACGGCGACCCGGCCTTGGGCGACCCGGTGCTGGCCGCTGAACAAAATGTCAGCATCTACGACGTGCCGGACCGCTGGGCGGTGAAACTGAAGGCCGAAGGCATAAGTGCCGTCAGAGGCAATCTCGTACTGGACGACGATATTTTTCATGCACGCCGCCATCCGGATTGGCCGGAACGGGAGCATCAGCGATGGTACTGCGCGGCGGTGAGCGGGCTGAATTTTAACGACAACTGCCTTGATATACGTATCTATCGTCAAGATGGTGCCTTGCGTGTAGACGTTTCGCCGGCCAGCCGGCACATAAGCGTGGTCAACCGCCTGGCGGCCGGGACCAGGCAGGTCTGGGTGGTTACTTACACCGAAGACGACGCCACGGTCACGCTAATAGGACAGGTTCGCACATCCATGACGAGACCGTTGTCTGTGGCGGTGAACAAGCCATCGCTGTTATTCGGCCGGGTTCTGGCGGACCGCCTGGCGTTGGCGGGGATTCAGTTGGAAGGCGGGATAGTTCGCCGGCGAGTGTTAGGCCCCGACCGGATGTTGCCGGATGAGGTAACGGTCGTGGCCACCCACACTACGGCACTGTCGACCGTTTTGTCTCGTGCAAACAAGCAGAGCCTGAACATGATGGCGGAATGCCTGCTGCTTCGAGCCGCGGCCGATGGGCGGGGGTCGGCGACTTTTTCGCAGGCCGCCGAGTTCGGCACTGGCGTGCTGGTTAGAGACTACGGGGTGGACCCCAGCCAGTTCGTGCTGGCCGACGGCAGCGGGATGAGCCGGCGGAATCGTCTTTCGGCGCTGGCTGCTGTGGATTTATTGCGAAGACTCGCAGGGCGTGCGGACAGTGAGACGTTCAGGCAGAGCCTGGCGGTGGCCGGCGTGGACGGCACAATGGCAAAGCGGCTAAAGCAGTTCAGTGGTCGTGTTCTGGCCAAGACGGGCAGTCTGGCCGGGACATCTGCGTTGGCCGGCTACATTCTCGACGGCCGCGGCGAGCCGGTCGTGGCGTTCGCCATTTTCTGCAACAATATTCGGGGCCCCAACAGTCAAGCCAAGAAGGTTCAAGACGCCCTGGTGGGCGACTGGGTTGCCGACGTAGACGAATTGGAACGCTAAACAGTCTGGGTGAAGACCTTGTAAATCTGCCGGCCGATCGACACGCCAAGACGCGTTATCGTCCCTGTGCGGAGACTTTGACGGGTCGCTCTAGACTGCTCAAGTATGCATAAAAACACCCGATGCCCAGGTGGAGGGAGACCTGAACATCGGGCTTATGTGCCGCATCCCAGACGCAGGCGGAGGGAGACCTGCGTGTTTTGGGGTGCAGCGGACTAACTCACATTATACACATGCTCCTTGCTCTGTAAACACAATTATCGGTATACATACAACATCTGTACAAGGTTATATCGTATTTTGTTCGAGAGAAGCTAAAGTCCCCATGTTAAGGTTGGGGTGCCGCAACGCGGCAGACGGGCACCCCACAAGAGTTTATTCTCATCCTCACCGCCGATTGGATGCACGGATGTACCTAGAAAAAACACCCGACCGCGCCCAGCTTCCATGGCGGCATCCACCGAGGCGCCATCGGCGCCTCCCTAACAACACGTACCCGCTCGACGCTCCATCGCATCGAACGCAACAAACCCCACAGATCGCCGGCCTACTTTTAGCCGTGGCGGTACCGGCCGGCTACTTGCGGGTACGGCAGTTGTTCTCAAAAACTCATCTTTCGGTGCTGACCGGCAGCTACTATTGCCATCAACAAGGCCCTGACAATGTCAGCACCGCTATTGCATATAGGTCAACTGCAGCCCAGTGAGTTTCCGCAATTAAAGCACTTATAGCAATTACCGCTTCGGACGGTGATACTTCCGCAGTTATCACACGGCGGGGCGTCTTCCTGGAAGTGCGAGAACTGGCCATCTATGAGGCCCTTGCGTCCGTCAATGCGAGGCGCCCATCGGTCAGGCGAGCGCATCGCCACAGAGACGGATTTTTTCTTTGTTTTCCCGTTACCCCCGGAAGAAGAAGCCGTACCAATAATAGCGCCGACGGACCTATGGACTTCCGTGTCGGAGGCCTCGCCGGCGCGGCTAGGGTCCGAGGAAACGTCTTCCGTGACAACCTCGGGTGCTGCGTTCGTTGATGAAAAACCGCCTAATCTATCCGCCATATCCGTGGCGGTATTATCTTGACCATCACTTCCCCGCTGGGGCAGGTTCTTTTGGCGATATTCTTCCAGAAAGCGTAAGCCCAGCCAGCGGAAGATGTAATCCACGATGCTCTTGGCAAATGGGATATCCCGGTTCGTCGTCATGCCGTTTGGTTCGAATCGCTGGTGGCTGAATTTTTTAACCAGCGCTTCGAGCGGCACGCCGTATTGCAGGCACAAGCTTATCGACGTGGCAAACGCATCAACCATACCGCCGACGGTTGAGCCCTCTTTGGCCATTGTGATGAAGACCTCTCCCGGCGCCCCGTCGTCAAACAGGCCGACGGTGATATATCCTTCGTGGCCACCAATATCGAACTTATGTGTAATCGAATTGCGCGTATTAGGCAGCCTACGGCGATGCGGGCGATTGATGGCCTCCTCGAGGGCCTCCATACCGACGGCTGAGGTTTTGTCGGCGGTTCTGTCTGAATTTTTTTTCGTATTCACGGGCTGGCTTCGCTTGGAACCGTCACGGTAGATCGCCACGGCCTTGAGGCCCAGCCGCCAGGCCTGCACGTACACATCTCGAATCTCCTCGGCGGTGGAATGCTTGGACATATTCACCGTCTTGGAGATCGCCCCGGACAAGAACGGCTGTACGGCCGCCATCATACGAATATGGCCCATATGGTTGATGCTTCGTTCGCCGTTGGCGGGCTTGAAGGCGCAATCGAAGACGGCGAGGTCTTCCGGTCTAATTTGCAGGGCACCTTCGATGGTGTCGTTTTGCTCTATGTGCTCGACAATCGACGCGACGTCGTTTGTGCTGTAGCCCAGTTCACCGAGGGCCTGGGGCACGGTACGGTTGACGATCTTGAACACCCCGCCGCCAGCGAGGTATTTGTACTTGACCAGAGCGATGTCGGGCTCAATGCCCGTGGTATCGCAATCCATAATGAACCCGATCGTTCCAGTCGGTGCCAGCACAGTCACTTGCGCGTTTCGATACCCGAACTCGGCCCCAGCGGCGAGCGCCTCGTCCCAGCCAGCCTTAGCGGCCGCCAGCAGGCCTTCCGGGCAGTTGGCGGGCTCGATTTTAACAACCGCGTCGCGGTGCATCCGTATCACATTAAGCATTGTCTGGCGGTTGGGGCCAAACTTGGCGAATGTTCCGAGCCGGGAGGACAATTCCGCGCTGGTGGCGTAGGCCGTGCCTGTCATAATCGCCGTAACCGCGGCGGCGAGAGCCCTTCCACGGTCGCTGTCGTACGGCAAGCCAAGACTCATCAGCAGTGAACCCAGGTTGGCGTATCCCAGGCCCAACGGCCTATAGAGATGGCTGTTCCGGCAGATGGGCTCGGTTGGGTAACTGGCGTGGTCTACCAACACTTCCTGTGCGATCAAGAAGAGCCTCACCGCATGGCGAAACCGTTTTAGGTCGAATGGTCCGTCCGGCCGGCGGAATTTAAGCAGGTTCAGGCTGGCCAGGTTGCACGCCGAGTTATCCAGGAACATGTACTCACTGCACGGGTTAGAGGCGTTGATCGTTCCGCCTGCCGGGCAGGTGTTCCACTTGTTTACGGTGGTGTGGTACTGGATGCCCGGGTCGCCGCACACCCGTGTGCCCTCTGCGATAAGATCGAGCAGTTCTGCCGCCTTGTACTTGGTCGAGGGGTTTCCCGAGGTGACCTCGAACGTCTGCCAATCTTCGCCGTTCTGTGCTGCTTGCATGAACTCGTCGGTTACTCGAACGGACAGATTCGCATTCTGGAACATCACGCTGCCGTAGGCCTGCCCGTTGTAGTCCCCGTCGTAGCCCTCTTCTATAAGAGCCCAGGCCTTTTTTTCTTCGATGGTTTTGGCCTCGATGAATTCCTTGATATCCGGATGGTCGCATCGCAGGCTCTGCATCTTGGCGGCTCGTCGGGTCTTACCGCCGGACTTAACGACGGCAGCGACCTGATCGTAGACCCTCATGAAGCTAAGCGGGCCGGAGGGTCGGCC
>JABMQG010000544.1 GCA_013203365.1 Planctomycetota bacterium
AACTCTCTACCGTCCACCACCAGAGCACCCGTGGCGGAAGTTTCGAATCAAACGGACAACCAAGCAGGAGGACATTTTAACTTTGACCAAATAGCGGACACTTCTACTTTGGCTTGACAGCAGTTGCGGCAGGCAGTCTGGACCGGCCAGGGTAGGTGCGGCGGTGCCGGGGCATATCCCGGGTACCCGCCGGATTTATCGGGAATCGCCGTCGGGGAATGTGTGTCACTGCGATCTGGAAATGGAAAAGACCCGATCGATTTGGCCGGTGATTTCGATGTTCACTCGCCATGCTCCTTTTGGCAGTAGCGGTCGGACCCGTTCGGCCCACTCAAGCAGGACTACACCGTCAGCGAGCATTTCATCGAAGCCCAGGTCCGCCAGTTCCGTCTCCGCATCGGACAGCCGATATACGTCCAGGTGGTAGACGGGAACCCTGGCAGCGTATTCTCGCACGAGCACGAAGGTTGGGCTGCAGACCATTCGCCCATCGTCCAGGCCCAACCCGAGCGCCACGCCGCGGACGAATTGCGTCTTACCCGCACCGAGCTGGCCTTCCAGGGCCACGCAATCGCCTACACTCAGCCGCTGGGCGAATTGTCTGCCCAGGGCCACGGTTTGATCGGGATTGTGTGTTTCATGGCGTTCCATCAAATTTCCAATAATATCTTCCTGTCTTCCGCTGGCCGCTGGGGCGATTGGCGTTATCGGGCCGATCAGGTGCGGTGGCGAAATCCGGTTTCAACCCAAAGTGCTACCTTACCGTCCTTGCCAAGCAGATGCAGCTCCTTGGCCGCCGTGATGGTACCAATTCGCGTGACGGGTACCTCCAGCGGCTGGTCGGCCAGGAGTTTTTTGGCATCGCCGTCAGCCAATGTGAACAGCAGTTCGTAATCCTCACCGTCGCCCAATGCCGCGGCCAGTGGGTCTTCTCGCCCGGCGGCTTCGGTGGAAATCGGTATAGCTTCGGCCCACAGATCGGCCCCGGCTGCGCTTTCGCGGCAGATGTGTCCCAAGTCTGATGCGAGGCCGTCGGAAATATCGATCATAGCGTGGATCGGGTATCTGAATACAAGTTCGCGAGCCTCCTCGATGCGAGGGGTAAAACTGAGGTGTTTTCCCGACACCTGGCTGCCTCCGAGCGAGCCGGTAACGCAAATAGCGTCCCCAGTGACTGCGCCGCTACGTAATATAGGCTTGGCGGCAACGGGTCGGCCAAGCATAGTCACCGTCAGCAGCAGGGGATTGTTCCACACCGACACGTCACCCCCGATGATAGGGCAGCGGAACGCATCGCCGGCACACCGAAGGCCGAGGTATAGCTGCTCCGCTTGGCTATCGTCCATACCCCTGGGCATGGCCACGGTCGCCACGGCCGCCATCGGTTCGCCGCCCATCGCGGCGATGTCGGACAAGCTTCGGGCCATGCCCTTGTACCCGGCCTGCCGAGCCCCGCACTGTTGCAGCACGAAATGCACACCATCGCAGCACTGGTCCGTCGTGACCAGCAGCAGCTGTCCGCCAACCCGCATAACGGCGCAGTCGTCCCCGGGGCCGACGGGAAAGTTCTCGGCGTCCAGATCGGTCCTGCCTCGTATCCAGTTGATGAACGAAAACTCTTCCACCATAGTCTTTGTGCTCGATAATTGCGGATTGTGGAGGAAATATTCACTCGGGGGCGGCTTTGGCGATGCAATCGCCTCTCGCACCCGGCCTATGTATTTAGCTTGGTGAGGTATCCCTTTTCCACGGCGTCGCGGATGAACCGCTCGGCATAATCCCACAACTGCGGGGCGCCTTCGGCGATGTGGCGGTTGCGAGAGATGACCTGTTCTGCGGTCACTCCATGTTCGCGCCAAGCGGCGCCCTGAGTGTGATAATTGTGCAGCAGCGGCTGGAGACGGTCGAGAGCGGCTGCGAAGCGGGCCTCAGACGTCGAACGCGACTCGAATTCCTCCCAGAGCTTACGAAATTCGCTTTCTTGATCCGCCGGCAGGAGGACGAACAACCGCTCGGCCGCCAACCTCTCCCGCTCCGGTCTGTCGGCCTGTCCGGCCTGGTCGTAGAAGAAGGTGTCGCCTGTTTCGATCTCCACCAGGTCGTGTATCAGCACCATCTTGATCACACGAAACACGTCGATGTCACGCTCGGCGGCGTACTCGCCAAGCAGCAAGGCCATCATAGCCAGGTGCCACGAATGCTCGGCGGAATTCTCGTGTCGTGACCGGTCCATCAGGTAAGTTCGGCGAAAAACACCCTTGAGCTTGTCGATCTCGACAATGAACCGGATTTGTCGGGCTAGGCGATCAGCCGTCATTTCAATACTCTGCTGTCAACCTGGTCGAAGCCAGGCAGGATCTGGTCTTTCCACGTCAAGATTCACTATTTCACCCCCGGCATTCGATTTTATTCATTGTCGTTGCCCTGTTATTCCAGCCTTGCCGCCCAGTATTTGATTTGCTGGTCGAGTTGGTTTTCGCCGGCGGACCCTTCGGGCTGGTATCGCTTGACCACGTTGGCCGCACCCAGATAGTCCGCCACGTCCGGCCCGATTTTTTCGCAGGCGGCCCGCATGGTTTCCATGGGCAGTTCGCGTAGCGATTTGCCGGCTCGCTCGGCCTGAGCGACCAGCGTGCCAACGACGTGGTGCGCCTGGCGAAATGGCACGCCGCGATTGACCATGTACTCAGCCAAGGCCGTGGCGTCGAGAAACCCGGCGTCGAGGTCGGCGGCGATTTGGTCGGGGCGGAAACTGGCCGTGGCTACGATACCCTCGGCTACCGTCAACGATTGTCGCACGGCCTTGTCGGCGGCGAAGACGAACCTCTTGTCGTCCTGAAGGTCGCGGTTGTACGCCAACGGCAGGCCCTTCACCAGGGTCATCATTCCCACCAGTTGGGCGAGGGTTGTGGCCGATTTGCCGCGGATCAGTTCGAGCGTGTCGGGGTTTTTCTTTTGGGGCATCATGGAACTGCCGGTGCAGTAGGCGTCGGCCAGGCTCAGGAAGCCGAATTCACTGGTGCAGTAGATAATCCAGTCTTCGGCCCAGCGGCTCAAGTGTCCGGCCAGCATGGCGCAGCAGAAGCAGAACTCGCACAAGAAGTCCCGATCGCTGGTGGCGTCGATGCTGTTTCGGCTGATCTGCGGGAAGCCCAGCAACTCGGCCGTGCGGGCGCGGTCAAGTGGTATGCTGGTTCCAGCCACCGCGCCGGAGCCAAGCGGGCTTACGTTCAATCGCTTATGGCAGTCCGCCAGTCGCTCGTCGTCGCGGCCGAGCATTTCCACGTAGGCCATCAGGGCATGCCCTAGAAGGATGGGCTGAGCCCGCTGAAGATGCGTGTATGCCGGCATGACGATTCGGCCCTGGCGGCGAGCGAGTTCCACAAGCGCCTTTTGCAGGGCCGTCACGCCGGCCCGCAGGGTTTCGACGGCGTCCCGCACGTACAGTCGCAGGTCCAGTGCGACCTGGTCGTTCCTGCTACGGCCGGTGTGCAGCTTCTTGCCTGCCTCGCCGATCCGCTCGATCAACGCCGACTCGATTACCATGTGTATGTCTTCGAGCTGTGCGGGCATCCGGAGCGTCCCGGCGGCGATGTCGGTCTCGATGCCCTCGAGGCCGACACGGATTGCCCGGAATTCCTCGGGCGTGATGATCTTTTGTTCGCTGAGCATTCTGGCGTGGACGATGGAACCTGCAATATCGTAGCGATACAATGCCCAATCGACGTCGATACTCGCCAGGAACTCAGCCGTCGCCTCGTCCGCCTCTGCCGTCAGCCGACCCTGCCAACTCTTGTGGGTTTGCGAAGGTTCTTTTTGGGGGTGCTTTGGTTTGTTTTTGCCAGTCATAACCGTCTCCCAAGATCGGGCCGATGGTAGTCCGCCGCTGCAGGGCTGTCAACGGCTGACCGGTGCGGGTTCTCAGTTGGTGGGCACCCAGGTGGCAACCGGTCGGTTCCGGTCGGCAGGGCTTTAGCCGGCAGAGGAAACATCTGCCGTATCAGGGTCTGCTTTTCCCCGGTGCGAGACTCTTACTGCCAGAGGTCCTTGAGAAGTTTGATCATGTATTTGAAATTTGCGAACGAGGCGTTGGCGGGCACGGCGTGATCGACGGCCGGTATCCAGCCACCACGATGATATAACGCCCTGGCCTTGGGAATGATCTCGTCGGCCACGTCTTTCTCGGTACGGCACAGCTCCCGCTTGTCGATCCCGCCAAGAAACAGGAAATGCGGATATCTTGCCGCGTAGTCGATTATGTCCTGCTCCGCGGC
>JABMQG010000545.1 GCA_013203365.1 Planctomycetota bacterium
ATAGTCCAGTTCGCCCCAGTCCACATCCTTCAGGAACTGCTTAATAACGTTCATCTTCATCGGTCCGCGCCAGATCACCGCGTCATCACGGTTTTGAAGCAGAAAGCCGATGGACATGACCTTCAGCCCGGCTTTCTCAACCGGCTGGATGGCGCCATCCTTGACTTGCACGTTTGTATCGTCGAGCCGCAGCATCTTGGGGATACTGGGGCCGTGGATATCCACGTCCAGCAGGCCGACCCTCTTGCCGGCAAGCGACAGCGAGACGGCGAGATTTACCGCGACCGTGCTCTTGCCAACCCCGCCTTTACCGGACAAAACGATGATTTTGTGCCGGATTAGATGCATGCGATCCTCCAGCGCTTCCTGTTCAAGGAGGGCGTTCAAGCTCTCCTTCGAGGCGGAGGCTTTCGCGGCATAACCCGACCCTGCGCAGGCCGATGCGGCAGTCTGTCGTTTACTCTTATCGTGATCCATGTTCATTTCCTTTCGATAGTATCAGATGTTCATCGAGGTTCCGACACCGCAGGGAAAACAGCGACCCGGGAACGTTGCCCAAAGCGCGGCCACGGCCTTCATGCCCGTGCAATGCACGGGATAAAATTTCTCGATGGGAAACCGCCGCAACGATTCCATGGTCCATGCGATCCGCTCATCTGAGGCCGAGCGCAGATGCATACCGCCGAGAATCACCTGAAACGGCTGGCCCCCGGTCAAATGGCAAATATAGTCCAGCGTGTTGATCACACCGGCATGGGTGCACCCGAGCACAACGACCGTGCCGACCGGTGTGCGCAGGAAAAGAGTCTGATCATCGGAAAAAGGATCCATCTGCCGGCCTTCGGCATCCCGGTAGTAAGTTCCCTGACCTTCCTCCTCCGGGTGAACCCGGGGAATTTCTCCTGTCAGGAAAACGCCGGGGTCTATTTCAGTTGGCGCTGTGATGGTCTGGAGCCCCTCATGCCGGCGAAGCGCTTTAAGACAGTGGGCAGGCATACCGATATATCTCATCCCTGAATCCGATTGCTGATACTTGGGCAGCAGGGCGTCGGCATGGGTGTAAATCCGTATCCTGCCACCGTCGTTAGCCAAGACATCCGCCAGGCCGCCGCAATGATCATAGTGCCCGTGACTCAGAACCATAGTGTTAATATTCTTGAGGTCAACTCCAAGTTTTTGCGCGTTGGCTGTTAGCAGATCACTCTGGCCGGTATCAAAAAGAAGATGTTTTGCCCCTGTATTTACCCATAGAGCCAGGCCGTGCTCCGCCTTGAGGATCGGGCGAGACACGCTGTCTTCGACAAGAACCGTTATGGTAACCGGTGATGACATGGTTTAAAATTGTCCGGTTGCAAGCAGAACCAGCGTGCAGGCATCCAGCGCTTCCATTCCGATTTCCCGCAGCAAAACAACCGCCTTGTAACTATAGCGGTCGGGTTTATTGCTGGCGCCGATAACAGCCACATTCATTATAATATCCTGTTTCAGTGTGTTCTTGGGGGAGTTTTATTTTTGGCGTGATGTTTTAAACGCGCCACGACGGTTTCTCCCGCGTACACAATATCGCCTGGCTTGGGTAAAAGTCTTTCTTTCATCTCACGGTGTCAGCAGATAGTCCGCTATGGCCCGATACAAGGTGCTGACAGCCAGAATCGCGCAGTGCCGCCCCGATTCCGGCTCGCACTCACCGGACCGGATGATTTCGCCGGCGCTGATCGAAAGCGCGTCCGTTGCTTTCCGGCCCTGCGCGCGGCGGGCCACCGCATGTCCGCAAGCGCGCGTATTCTCGCATCCGTCGGTGTAGTACTTCACGTCTTCGATCACGTCGTTCCGGACAACGAGGTAGAACTCCATTGTGTCCCCGCACGGTCCTTGGGTCGTTCCGGCGCCGGTCGGATCGTTCATTCGTCCGAAGAAAGGATCTTCTACAGGAATCGGCGTTGCGTCTTTTGTGTCGCTTGTATTCATATCTTCCGCCTCGCGAAAAGTCCGGTCATTCATTTCATGTTTCTCCGGCCTTACCGGCCGGGTCGTTTTCCCGGTTTAGCACTTGTTGTATCTCTTGCCAGATGTTGCGGATGGCATCCGCGGCGGAGCTTGTGCCGTATGCAATAACCGTCTTTCCGGCCATCAGGGCGTCGTTAACGGCACGGTCGAATGGTATCCGTCCAATCACGCGCGACTGGCATTGCGCGGCGATCCGCACAATGCGCTCGGCCTGTTCCGCGTTGAGATCGGCCTTGTTGATGACCACCAGCGCCGGCACTCTGAAATGCGCCGCCAGCTCCAGGACGCGCTCCATGTCGTGCACCCCGGACACGGTTGGCTCGGTCACAATCAGGACCAAGTCAGCACCGCTTACCGAGGCGATGACCGGGCACCCGGTACCCGGTGGACCATCGCCCAGGATCATCTCCCGCCGTAATTCCCGGGCCAGCTCCGCGGCGCGGTTGCGTACTTGCGTTACCAAGCGTCCGGAGTTTTCCTCGGCGATGCCGAGCTTGGCGTGTGCCATCGCCCCTTGCGAGGTCTCCGAGACATACCACCTGCCCACAATCGCCGGCGTGCTGTTGATGGCATCGACAGGGCACACGATGCTGCAGAGACCACATCCTTCACATGCAAACTCGTCAATGCGGTAGGTGATTCCGACCGCATCACTAGCCGGGCCATCCATACGGATTGCATCAAAGTGACAGGCGTCGGCGCATCTGCCGCAAGCGGCGCACTTGTCGGCCTCGACAGTCGCTTTGGCGCCACCGACAAAGTCGTGTGCTTCCACGGTTCGCGGGGTCAGCAGCAAGTGCAGGTCGGCTGCATCCACGTCATTGTCCGCGAGAATCTTGTTGTCCGCCAGTACCGCGAGGGACCCGACGACAGTCGTCTTACCGGTACCGCCTTTGCCGCTGATCAC
>JABMQG010000546.1 GCA_013203365.1 Planctomycetota bacterium
TAAATCGGCCCCATTCCACAGGCAGCCAGAAGAACACCAGGAACGCCGCCACGATGGCAGTTAGCTTCTTCCACTCTGTCTTCCAGTCGATCATTCGCTTATTGAGTCAGTTACAACCCACTCACGTATGGTGTAAAAAAAAAGAGGCGGTCGGCTCACAGGCTGCGCAATATAATGCCGGCTTCGCGGACACGCTCGCGAAGAACACTTTCGACGCACTTCGTGAAGTTGAGTATGCACGTGGTCTTCAGCGTGTACATCGCCTTCAGGCCGTCTTTGCGCTGCTCGACGATCCCAGCCTTCAGCAGCACCGCCAGATGTCTGGACACATTGGATCTCTGCGCGTCCACATGCTTGGCTATGTCGCAAACGCATTGTTCGCCGTCTTTGAGAAAATCGATGATTGCCAGGCGGATCGGATGACCTGCTGCCGTGATGACCTCGGCCTTCAGTTGGTAGAGCTTCTTTTGGTCCGCATTCATGTTCCACCTCTGGTCTACTCATACGTTACAATACGCTCACCTAATCACAAAGTTCAACGAAAAAATTAAACACGGAATTGGCTTGGCAGCGGACGCCGTTCAATGTAAGAGAAGGTAAGATATAGCCTTACAGTATTGAATCAGGACGGCGATTTCGAGTATATCAGGCCGTGGAGAACACGCTTTGAGCTGGCTTAACATCCTGGGTATTGCGGTGGGACTGGCGATGGACGCGTTTGCCGTCGCGGTTGCAGCCGGTCTGACCCTGCCTCGTGTGACAAGTCGGCACGTTTTCCGGTTGGCATGGCACTTCGGGTTCTTTCAGTTCTTGATGCCGGTGTTGGGCTGGCTGGCCGGCAGTACGATCTCGACTTACATCGCCGCCGCCGATCACTGGGTAGCTTTTGGGCTGCTGGTCCTTATCGGCGGAAAGATGCTCTACGAGGCATTTCGCGGGCGCAAACATAAAACTAAAACCAATTCCGATCCCACCAAGGGTCTGATGCTTATCGCGCTCTCTGTGGCCACCAGCATCGACGCATTGGCGGTCGGTCTGAGCATGGCCTTTCTAGAGGTGTCCATCTGGATGCCCAGTGTGGTCATAGGTCTGGTCGCCGGCGTAATGACGATGATCGGCATCCGCTTCGGGGCCCGCCTGGGCGCCGGATGGCAACGCCGCGCCGAAGTGGCCGGCGGGATCGTGCTCCTGCTGATCGGACTTCGGGTTCTGCTGTCGCATCTGGCGGCGTAGGACGCTTAACCAGCACGCATAATCCGCTAAAGTGTGCTCCGTAGAAAACCCCAACACGCACAATGAGGATCAGGATTCTACAAGCAGATCAGGATTCTACAAGCGGATCAGGATTCTTCGGCTCCAACGGAGCCGGGGAATTTAGCCACGGGTGAAGCGCTGCCCGCCGACAGGCGGGCTTAGCGGAACCCGTGGATAGAGTCTTGATAATTCCGCCCCGGCGGGGCGGAGGACACCCCGGAATGCACGACGGATCAGTCGAACACATACCGCTCGTCGCTCTCGTCGCCGTGGTCATGAAGCATTCGCTCGAGTTGTGGATTGGTTCCGGATCAAGATCGGTTACTCTCTCTGGAAGGAAAGCGGTACTGGTTCCAATGTCGCTCCCTGATGCTCAAGGCCATCGCCTACAACGTCCTCATTCTCTATTAGCTGCCCGAACCGTCATTGCCGGCGGTGTGAGGGGGTTTCTACAAAGCAGATCAAGTGGCTTGTTCGCGGACCCTTGCTCAGGAATTGCTCCTGTAAATAGCCTACAATAGAAGGGGAGGGAGAAATGAGTAAGGCCGATGTGGAACTACACGGAGAAGACCAGAGATCACTTTCTCAATCCTAGAAACGCCGGTGAGATCGACAACCCCGGCCTGGATGCGACGGTCGGCAATATCGTCTGTGGCGACGCATTGAGGTTGATGATCAAGCTCGATGACGCGGAGCGGATCGTCGACGCCAAGTTGCAGACCTTTGGCTGTGCCAGCGCAATCGCCTCCAGTGATGCCCTGATCGAGCTGATCAAGGGTAAGACCATCGACGAGGCGGCAAAAATCACCAACGACGACATCGCCGAGTATCTTGACGGCCTGCCCGAGGAGAAGATGCACTGTTCGGTGATGGGTATGGAGGCCCTGCAAAAGGCCATCGGTCAATACCGCGGCCAACCTTTCGAGGTGGAGCAGGCCGGCGAGGTCGTCTGCCAGTGCTTCGGCGTAACGGACAAACTCATCGAGAATGTAGTACGCAGTCAAGGCCTCAAGACCGTGCAGGATGTGACTCACTACACCAAGGCCGGGGGCGGGTGCGGGTCGTGCCACCCTCGAATCGAGGCCATCATCGCAAAGGTCCATGGTGAGAAAGCAAGCACCGAGGCGACGCCCCCATCGGCCAGGGGGCCCCTGACGAACATACAGCGGATGAGGATGGTGCAAGACGTAATAGAGAAGGAAATCCGGCCCATCCTCCAGCACGATGGCGGCGACATCGATCTTGTGGACGTGATAGGCAAGACGGTACAGGTGGCCTTCCGCGGCCATTGCGCCTGGTGCCGATTGCGAGACTTCACCGTCGACGGTACTATCGGCTCTCGGCTTCGCGCGCTCGTGGACCCGGAAATCATTGTAGAAGATGTAGGCGGTCGGCTCGACCAGGCATGACGACACGGGAGACGGTTCGATGAAAAACGAGGTCATCTACCTTGATAACAACGCGACGACACGCGTAGCGGATGAGGTTCGCGAGGCGATGGAGCCTTTTCTCACCCGTTACTACGGCAATCCGTCGAGTATCCATACCTTCGGCGGGCAGGTTGCCCGCTTCATAGATAAGGCGCGCGAGCAGGTCGCACAACTGCTAGGCTGCCATCCGGAGGAGATTGTCTTCACCTCGTGCGGCACAGAAAGCGACAACACCGCTATCCGCAGCGCGATTGAAGTCAATCCCAGCCGCCGACACATCGTGACCACACGAGTGGAGCACCCAGCCGTTCTCAACCTCTGCCGAAAACTGGCCAGCGGCAATCAGGGCAGCGCCGGCTACAGTTACACTGAGCTTCCCGTGGACAGCATGGGCATGCTGGCCCTTCCCGAGTTGGGCAACGCACTGAACAACAATACGGCCGTGGTTTCCGTCATGTGGGCCAACAATGAGACCGGCGTTATCTTCCCCGTCGAGCAGATCGGTGCGATGTGTCGTGACAATGGCCTTCTTTTTCACACAGATGCGGTCCAGGCCGTAGGCAAAATCCCGATCAATCTCTCTCAGCTGCCCATCGACATGTTGAGCCTCTCTGGCCACAAGCTGCACGCCCCAAAAGGAATTGGCGCCCTTTACGTCCGCCAGGCCGTCCGATTCGCCCCCTTCCTCGTAGGCGGCCACCAGGAGAACAACCGCCGCGGCGGAACGGAGGCCGTGCCCTTGATCGTCGCCCTCGGCAGGGCAGCCGAACTGGCCTACCAACGAATCGACGAAGAGCAGACCCGCGTGCCATCACTTCGCGATCGGCTGGAAAAGGAGCTCCTACGCCTCTGCCCGGATGCTCGCATAAATGGCGATCCCGACCATCGCTTGCCGAACACGTCGAACATCAGCTTTGAATTCGTCGAGGGCGAATCCATTCTGCTGATGCTGGACGAGTACGGGATATGTGCTTCCAGCGGCTCGGCCTGCACGACGGGTAGCCTTGAACCCAGCCACGTACTGCGGGCCATGGGAGTGCCATATACAGCCGCGCACGGTTCAATCCGCTTTAGCCTGAGCGTCTACAACACAGACGATGAGATCGACAAGGTCATCGAGGTTATGCCGACAATCATAAAA
>JABMQG010000055.1 GCA_013203365.1 Planctomycetota bacterium
GTACAGGATGGTCACGCCCACCAGAATGAAGGCCGAACCCACGGTTCCCAGGACCAGGTACTTGAAGGCTGCCTCCAGTTCCTCCGCCTCGCAACCAAAGCCGACCAAGGCATATGAGGCGATGGCCGACACCTCTATGAAGACAAACAAATTGAACAGATCGCCAGCCAGCAATACCCCGTTCATGCCGGCCAGCATCAGCAGGAACAACGATTCGAAGAGCCAAACCTTGGTGAACCTCTTCATGTACGCCCCGGCAAAGAGGATCGCCGACAGAGACACCAGGTTCACGATAATCAGCATCATCTTGGCCAAGCCGTCGCAAACCAGCTCGATGCCCAGGGCCTTGGCAGGCGTCCATCCGCCAACGTACAGCGATCCCAAGGGCCAGCTCAGCAGGGCTAGGGAGATCGCTAGATTGGCCAGCACGACCAGCCCGGTCAGAGGCGCCGTCAGGGCCTTGGTGTAGCGAAAGTGCGCCATTGCCACCACGGCGAAGGCGCCCGCCAGCGGCAGACCCACAAGTAACGGCACGATTGCTTCCATCGTCAATGCTCCTTGATCTCTCAGCCCTTTAAACGACGGATATGTTCCATGTCAAATGTTCCGTACTTCTCATGCAGCCGCAGGGCCATCGCCACCATCAGCGCCATGATGCTCAGACCGATCACAATGCTGGTCAGGACCATGGCTTGCGGCAGCGGATCGACGGCCGACGACACAAACTGCTCCGTGGATTGGCCCGGCGAGAGGATGGGGGCCTTGCCACCGGTCCGGTAGCCCACCAGGACCAGAAGCAGGTTCAACGCATAGTCCAGGATCGCTAGGCTGACAATGATCTTGACGATGTTCTTCTTGGCCACGATCCCGTACACGGCGACCAGCAGCAGCAGGAACGTCAGCAGATAGATGGTAATACCCATGTCAGGACTCCATGTCCGGCTTGTGCAGGGGGCCGGAAGTCGGCCGAAAGGCTGACAGTGCCAGGAACGCGCCCAGCAGACCTGCGCCGACCTTGACCAGGATGGCCAAGTTGCTCAAAGGGATCATCCCGCCGGAGAACAACTTGTGGACCTTGCCCAGCGGAACGAAGTTCATGAAGAAGCCGCCGGTGAAGTACCCGCACAGCCCGACGACCAGGAACCCCGCCGCGCCGGCGGCATCCCAGACATGGGTATGCGACTCGGTGACCAACCTTTGGGAGAACTTGCCGCCGAAAGCTAGCACCACCAGCACGCCCGCGGCCGCTAGGATCACCCCGCCGGCAAAGCCACCACCGGGACTGATGTGACCCGTGAGGGCAATATAGATCCCGAACACCGCGATCAGGCCGGTCACCAACTTGGTGGTGTTCATGACGATCGAGGTCATGCCTGTTCGTCGTTCGCTCATGGCGTCTGCTCCTTGCCAGGGGGCGCGTGTGGCTTGCTCCGCCCCACACGCCGCAGGATCGTGTATACGCCCATGATGGCAATAAAAATGATGGCGGCCTCACCCATCGTGTCATACCCGCGGTAGTCCAGGACAATGGCCATCACAGCGTTGGCCGAGCCGGTCTGCTTGACCGCACCCTCCACGTAGGCCGCCGCCGCCCCGGGCGGCACGGGGTCGCCGGCCTTGTGCACCAGCACGGGCTGGCCGAAGGGCGGCACGGCTTCGGGCCCTGCGCCGCCGGTCAGACCTCCGAAGGCAAAGAATGCCGCCGCCAGTATCAGACCACCACCCAGCATCACGACCGCTGTACGCAAGGCACCCCGATGGGTCTGCACCGACGTGTCGCGGCGAGTCAGTACCACCCGCACCAGCAGCACCACCGAGATTATCTCGACCACCACCTGCGTAAGGGCCAGGTCCGGGGCGCCCAGCAGCAGGTTGATGATGCTCAGGCCGAACCCCGCCGCTCCAAGGGCGATCACCGAACTGAGCAGATCCGAGGCCTCGACCGCTATGAGTGCAGCCACGACCATGTATCCGATCAACGCCAGAACCATCCATTCCAGGCCCATTAGATCACCTCATAGCCGCCAGAAGAAGGTAGCTTAACGTCGCCACGACACCCAGAATGCACCAGGCGACGTACACACCGATCCGCCCGGCGTGCTGCTCTCGCAGCAACTCGATCAGCGTGTGTCCATATCGGCCAACCCAACGGTACGGATCCAGGGCGCCGCCCTCTCCGTGTTTCAGCAGCGGCCCCAGTCCCGGCAGGCGCGATACCGTCTCGTAAAAGTGGGTGCCGGGGACGCGGAATCGGTCGTCTGCCGGTCCGGGGACCTCTCCGCCCAGGAATGGCCGGACCAATCGCACCTTCCGCCCCGCCTGGAGCCACACCCACACCAATCCCAGTAC
>JABMQG010000547.1 GCA_013203365.1 Planctomycetota bacterium
ACAATGTCCTGGTCCTCCACTCTTTGTCGCCCGGAGATCTCCAGCCCCTTTGAGGACACCGGCCTTACATGTGGATATTTCTCCTGGAAGTCGCGTATCACCGCAAGGCGGGCCATTTCAGCCACGCCGAAACCAGCCCTTTGCGGAACGTCATAGGCCCGAAGCACCAGGGTTTCTTGCCCTGGCTTGTCGGCCGGCCCACCAAGCGCCGAAGCCGTGAGGAATAGGGCCATAGCCACGGCTAACATCGTTTTGAAGACATGCCACCTCATGGGCGTCTTTCCCTTTATTTTGGCATCTAATATCACATACGCAAAGTTAGAGCGTTTTTTTAAGAGATCTAGCCGCCCAGACACCAAAAGCCAGCATACGAATGAAGGCATGCGTTTCAATGAGAATAACATTCAGCCCTCATGCGCCGCGATAGCCTTAACCATCGCCTCCGCGGTGTGAGGCTCGGCTTCAACGGCCGGGGCGAATCCCAACTGCTCCAAGGCGGCAGAGGTAACCGGCCCGATGCTCGCCAGCTTTACCGCGCCAGCGCGGACGGCCTCAGCAGGTACGACGGCGAAAAAGTTCCGCACAGTCGATGAGCTGGTAAACGTGATCCAGTCCACGTCCTTCTCCGCCAGCAGCTTCAGCAACGGCGCCGCGTCGGCTTCGACGGCAAGCGTGCGGTAGGCTATCACGTTCGTTACGATTGCGCCCCTCGCAGCCAGGGAATCGGTCAACTCGTCCCCTGCCGCATCCGACCGAGGGCAAAGCACCCGCGCCCCGGCCAGCTCGCAGGCCGCACCAAGGGCATCGGGGATGGCCGCCGTGACGAACTCGCCTGGCTGGACGTCCGGACGCAGGCCGAATTCACCCAGCCGCCCGGCGGTGGCCGGCCCGATGGCACACAGCCGATTCGCCCCTAACGCCCTCGAGTCCAACCCGGCCTCGCCGAGGGCATCAAAAAACGCGTTTACCGCATTGGCGCTGGTGAATACGATCCAGTCAAACTGCCCCAACTGCCTCACCACCCGATCGATGGCGGCCCGGTCATCCGGCGGCTCGATTCTAATAGTGGGAAACTCCCAAACCTCGGCACCAAGTTCCTGCAGAACCCCAACCAACCCCTGCGCCTGACTGCCGGCGCGCGTTACCACCACCCGCCGGCCAAACAGCGCCCGGCGTTCGAACCAGTTAAGCTTATCACGCAGGGTGACGACATGGCCAATGACGATCAACGCCGGCGGCCGAAAAGCGGCGATCCTGGCCTGCTCGGCTATGCTGGCGACCGTGCCGGTCAACACCTGCTGCCGCGCCGTCGTGCCCCAACGAATCAGGGCCGCGGGGGTCTGGCCGGCCAGGCCGTGAGAGATCAACTCTCGGCTAATTGCGCCGAGGTTCTTCACGCCCATGTAGAACGCCAGAGTACCCTTCCAGTCGGCCAAAGACTGGTAGTTCAGGTCCGCCCCGGCCTTGACCGGGCTTTCGTGACCGGTAATCAGGCCGAGATTGCTCGCCAAGCCGCGATGCGTCAGCGGAATCCCCGCATACGCGGCCGCTCCGACGGCCGCCGTAACGCCCGGGACCACCTCGAAGTCCACACCGCCTGCGACCAAGGCCAAAGCCTCCTCGCCGCCCCGGCCGAATACGAACGGGTCCCCACCCTTCAGGCGAACTACCTGTTTGCCTGCCTGGCCGAGTGCCACCAGGCTGCGGTTGATCTGGTCCTGATCAAGCTCGTGGGCGCCGGACTGCTTGCCCACGTAGATTCGCTCAGCCTGCCGTGGCGCGATCAACAGCAACTGCTGCGCGACCAGATGGTCGTAGACCACGACGTCCGCGCGGGCCAGCAGCTCCCGACCGCGAATGGTCAGCAGGCGAGGGTCGCCCGGGCCGGCCCCCACGAGATACACACAGCCCCTGCTCATAAGTTCACCTCCATATCGCCCCCCGTCGCAGCCTGACCAAAGCCTTCGATGATCTCCCGCCCACCCATCTCGCACATCTCCCGTGCCAGTCGCCGACCCAACTCCTCCGGCTCCACCTCCTCACCTGCCGACGATTGCACGCTGTGGCGAACTAGCCGAGAACCGTCCACATCGGCCACCACGGCCACGACAGTCAACGTCACTCCGCCGTCGTCACTACGCGCGTACGCGCCCGCGGGCAATTGGCACCCGCCACCCAACGCCGCGAGAAACGCCCGTTCAGCCGTCACCACGCGACGCGTCGGCAAATGGTCCAGCACGACCGCCAGGTCCCCGGCTCGGCGGTCGCCCGCGCGCACCTCGAGCGCTAACGCGGCCTGCCCGCAAGCCGGCACAAATACCGTCGGATCAAGCCGTTGTGTGATTCGCCCGGCAAGGCCCAACCGTTCAAGCCCCGCCTTGGCCAGGACAATGCAATCGGCGTCGCCCGCGTCGAGCTTCGCCAGACGCGTGCCCACGTTGCCCCGGACGCCCATCACCGTCAGGTCGCCCCTGAGGTGCAGCACCAGGGCGCGTCGCCTGGGCGAGCCCGCCAGCACCTTCGCGCCTGCCGTCAATTCTTCGAACCGCAGATTGGCCTTCGATACCAGCGCATCAGCAGGGTCGGCACGCACAGTAACGGCCGGCATTGCCAGACCATCGACCATTTCAATGGGCAAGTCTTTCAAACTGTGGACGGCCAAATCCACTATACCTTCCAGCAGGGCCTGTTGAATTTGCTTTGTGAACATCCCCTGTAAAGGCGAGTTCGCGCCGGGCGACTCGACGTTTTCATCGCCCGTGGTCCTGATGCTGCGCAGTTGGACGTCCAGGTGTGGATGGGCCTTGCGTAATGCGTCGCGAACGTAATTGGCCTGCCACAGCGCCAGTGCCGAG
>JABMQG010000548.1 GCA_013203365.1 Planctomycetota bacterium
CCAAAAAAGCGGGAAAAAGTCCACCGCGGCGATTATAACCTAAACCTATCCGCCGGGAATTCGGACGCCTTACCCGGGCCGGTCGAGGCCGCCATTGTCTCCGCATACCGGATTCCGTGGCAACGGCAAGCTGCGGGCACCTGGACGCAGGCGGTCCAACCAATGATAACAAAGACACATAAGGATTGCACTCATGGCCACTAGAATCCATCCAACGGCCATTATAGACGCCTCGGCCCGACTTGGCGAGGACGTTGAAATCGGACCAGGGGTGATCGTCGAGGCAGACACCGTCATAGGTGCCGGGTGCCGGATACTCGGGCCGGCCGTTATTCGGCGCTACACCACTGTCGGTGCAGGCAACGTCGTACACCCCTTCGTCGTTCTCGGCGGGGAGCCTCAGGACTACTCCCACGATCCGTCGGTCCGATCGTTCCTGCAAATCGGAAACGGAAACGTATTCAGGGAAGGCGCCACCGTCAGTCGAGCCACCGGAGCCGATCGTGTAACGGTCATCGGCGACAACAACTACTTCATGACTTGTGCCCACGCCGGGCACAATGCCGACGTCGGGAACAACTGCGTGCTGGCCAACGGCAGCGGCCTCGGCGGATACGCCCGAATCGGCAACCGTACGAATCTCTCCGCCCATGCATCTGTGCACCAGTTCTGCTGGGTGGGGGAGATTGTCATGATGAGGGGCAACTCGGGCGCATCAATGCATGTGCCTCCCTATTGCATGCTCGCCGGCATAAATCTGGTCGTCGGTCTCAACCGCGTGGGGCTCAGGCGTACGCCGCATATCGCTCATGAGGATCGCAGCCAGATTTCCGAAGCCTTTCGGCTGCTGTATCGTAGCGGCCTGCCCACGTCCAAGGCCCTTACCGAAATGGACGCCCACACCGAATGGGGCGGGCCGGCGGACAAGTTCCGCCAATTCGTACGCGACGTTTTGCAGGCACAGGCACCCTACAATCGCGGGCTGTGCACTGCCAACGCCTCGCGCCGGCAAAAAAGATAGCAGATCACCCGGAGTCTGCTTTTGGGCTGTTTACTACAACCTTACGTTAAAGCCGCCAAACTCGTCACCATAGGCTGCCATTGAGTAAGTTGTGTGGTGAATATATCTTCGCATCCGGCTATTCAACGCTTCGAAAAAGCCGTCGAGCTCTTTACTCTCACCCTCGGCCACCACTTCCACCGAGCCGTCAGGGAGATTGCTGACGTACCCGGTGACCGCAAAGTCGCCGGCTACGCGACAGGTGGTGAATCGAAAGCCCACACCCTGGACCATCCCAGAAAACATCGCAATTCGGCGTTCGAGAGCCAAAGTAGCATCCCTCACCTGACCCTTGGCGGGTATCATAACATGATGCCGGGAGCTGGATGAACCCTCAATTTGGTGCATCTGTCCCGGCTTTGCTGCCCGTTTATCAAACTTATTGGCTGCCATTCCTGGCCGCTAAGCCCGGCCAACCACATGCCAAATTGGCCGATCCGGGCACCCTCTGCTCTTGGCCGGTCCTGGCAGGCGGGATTACAGTCAATACATCAACTTCTTATTAGCAAAAAAGATATGTCGGACTTTAATTGATCCGCCGCCTGTGCCGATACGTAAGAACAGGATACTCTTGCTGGCACGCCGTTCGCTTGTATGACCTGTAAGGCCCGTGTACAATACATTGTAGGATTGTACTTTTGCCATCTTGCGAAGGCACGCCTGTTTTTCTTTGCCAACGCAGGAGCTTGAAAAACCCCTGACTTGGGTTGGAGCTATATGAATGTTCGAGCGTTTTACAGACCGTGCCCGAAAGGTAATGGCCTTGGCCAACCAGGAGGCCCAGCGTTTCAATCACGAGTACATAGGCACCGAGCATATTCTGCTCGGCCTGGTCAAGGAAGGCTCTGGTGTCGGTGCAAACGTGCTCAAGAACCTCGGTGTAGACCTGCACAAGGTCCGCATGGAGGTGGAGAAGCTCGTAAAGAGCGGCCCGGACATGGTTACCATGGGCAAGCTGCCCCAGACGCCACGGGCCAAGAAGGTAATAGAGTTCGCCATCGAGGAGGCACGCGCCCTGAACCATAACTACGTGGGCACGGAACACATGCTTCTTGGCCTGCTTCGAGAAGAGGATGGCGTCGCTGCCCGCGTCCTGATGAATCTCCAGTTGAAGCTCAATGATGTTCGTGAAGAGGTTCTGCACTTGCTGGGCGCCGGGATCGATAATGACGAGATGGCCTCGGCAACCCCACGAAGCGAGGCGACTCCCAACAAAGGCAAGTCCAAAACACCCGCCTTGGACAGCTTCGGCCGCGACCTGACCGAACTGGCCACCGAAGGGGCGTTGGACCCGGTGATCGGGCGTGAGAAACAGATCGATCGAGTCATTCAGGTGCTCTGCCGAAGGACGAAAAACAATCCCGTTCTGCTCGGCGAGGCCGGTGTGGGAAAGACGGCCATTGTCGAAGGCCTGGCCCAGTTGATCGTTTCCAACAATGTTCCGGAGATACTCGCCAACCGCCGAATCGTCGCGCTGGATTTGGCCATGATGGTGGCCGGCACGAAGTATCGCGGGCAGTTTGAAGAACGAATCAAGGCCGTCATGAACGAAGTGCGGCGGGCGAAGAACGTAGTGCTGTTCATCGACGAGCTACATACGCTCGTCGGCGCCGGTGGTGCCGAGGGTGCTATCGACGCGGCAAACGTCATGAAGCCGTCGCTGTCGCGTGGGGAGATACAGTGCATCGGGGCGACCACGATGGACGAGTACCGCAAGCACGTCGAAAAAGACGGTGCATTGGAGCGCCGGTTCCAGACTATTATCGTCGAACCACCAAACAAGGAGCAGACCCTTGCCATTCTCAAGGGCCTGCGCGATCGCTACGAGGCGCACCACCGCGTTCGAATCACCGACGGGGCCCTCAAACAGGCGGTCGAGCTGTCCACCCGTTATATTACAGGACGAGTCCAGCCGGACAAAGCCATCGACGTAATCGACGAGGCCGGGGCGAGGGTTCGTCTCAAGACGATGGTCAAGCCGCCCGATCTGTCCGAAATCGAAGATCAGATCGAAAAACTCCAGATGGAAAAGGACGAGGCCGTCCGAAACGCCGACTACGAGCGGGCCGCCGAACTGCGCGATCGGGCGGAGGGCCAACGCGATAAGAAACAACAACTCCAAAAAGAGTGGCAAAACAACGTCCAGGAAGTGGGGGGGGTCGTCGACGAGGAGGTCATCGCTGAGATCGTCTCAAACATGACCGGCGTGCCGTTGACTCGTTTGGAGAAGGAAGAGGCCCAGCGGCTGCTGGAACTGGAGAATGAACTGCACAAGCGCGTGGTCAGCCAGGAGCAGGCCATACAGGTTGTGGCCAAGAGCATCCGGCGGGCACGTAGCGGGTTGAAGGATCCGCGGCGGCCAATGGGCTGCTTCATATTCGCCGGGCCCAGCGGCGTCGGAAAGACCCTGCTGAGCAAGGCCTTGGCCGAGTTCATGTTCGGCGACGAGGAC
>JABMQG010000549.1 GCA_013203365.1 Planctomycetota bacterium
CGTCGATCATCACGACGTCCGGGTCGCGCCGCAGCGCCCCGGCCAGCACTTGCGACATCTGGTCCGCAGAAGCGTAGGCGTGCTGAGTGACGTTCTCCAGGTCGACTTCTGGCGCCTTCTCCACGGTAACCAGCTGCTTGACGTACGCGTCGTTGTCTCGCAACAGTGAATACAGCGTGCTGGTTACGCCGTTGCCCGGCCTGGCAGAGACCAGAATCAACCCAGCAGGCAAGGCGTTAAGCTCCTTCAGCCGCTTCAGCATTTCCTCTGACAGGCCCAAATCGTTCAGGTGTGTCCGCACGGCCTCTTGGACCATCTTGAACCGCATCTGCTGACTGGACGTGCTGCCCGCTGCAACTACGTCAATATCCAGCGGTTGTTTCGCCAAATCGACTACAATCTTCCCGCTCTGCGGTCGGCGCCTGTCGGCCGAATCCATGCCGGCCAGACCCTTGATGTAGTCGATTGCCCTCATTCCATCCGCTGAAGTCATCGGCTCATGCTCGACCAGCACACCGTCTATGATGTACCGTACCGTCGTGCCGTCGGCCTTCGCCGTCACATCCACCTCGCTGGCACGCCGCCAGACTATGTCGTGGAGCAACTCCTGAACCTGGTTGTAGGTGACCTTCTCCTCGATGCTGCTGTCTTGTGGCAGGGCCGACACAGGCCGGCCCGAACTGCTGTAGAGCTTGACCCGGGTCTGCACTTTGAGCGTTCCGCCCTTCTGGCCCTTCAGCAAACTGCTCAAGTGCGCCGGCGTCATCACTCTGGCCTCAGGAACAACCTTCGAGTTCCGCTGCATGACGTAAACGGCACAGCCGGCCGCCACAATCACGACGTAGACGCAAAGCCCCAGAACGTAGATCGGCGCAAACAGCCAGACCGACAGCCCCAGTACCCCGCCGCCGACAACCACGCCCGTCCAAAAGAGCGGTGACAAGTGAACCGACTTGGTGTCCTTATCAATCCACGCGGACGCCCAAAGCCAGGGCAACGTCAATATGAACAGACCGGCTATCTTACCCGGGCTGACGTACCCGCCGGCGTCCACCAAAGCCAATAGCAGCAAACAAGCCAGTGAACTCATGTCCTCTCCATTCTATTCTATCGGCCGATCAGACCACCGTGGGAGGTGGAAATGCCTTTCATCAGCATTTTCAACTCCTCGGGATTCGGCGAGACCGAGTAGGCCGAATGCGGGTCGATCATTTCCTTTTCAATCAATGCCAGCAGCGATTTATTGAAGTCCACCATACCCTCTCCCTCGCTGCCGCGGATCACATCGATCAGGTCCGACTCTCGGCCTTCCGTGATGAACTTCTGCACGCTCGGGTTGGCCAGCATCACTTCCACAACCGGTATCCGCCCGATCCGCTTGTCCAGGCACGGCAAAAGCTTCTGGCAGACAATCGCCTGCAAATTGTACGCCAGGCTCTGGCGAACGAGATCGCGGCTTTCGGGGTCGAACAGGTCCAGGATACGACCGATCGTCTGACCGCTGGTTGATGCGTGCACCGTCCCGAAGACCAGGTGCCCCGTCTCCGCGGCCTGCAACGCCGCCTGGAAGGTCTCCCTGTCGCGCATCTCACCGATTAAAATCACGTCCGGGTCCTCACGCATGAGGTACTTCAACGCAGACTCAAAGTTCTCAACGTCTATGCCGATTTCACGCTGATTTACCAGGGCCTTCTTGTCGGTGTAAATGAACTCGATCGGGTCTTCGATCGTCACAATGTGGCAGGCCCGGCCCCTGTTGATGTACTCCAGCATGGAGGCGATCGTCGTGCTCTTGCCGCAGCCCGTTATCCCCGCCAGAAGAACCAGGCCCTGGTGGTGCTGGGTTATCTCACCCAGCACGGCAGGCAGGTGAAGCTTTTCGAAATCGGGAATGTCCCGCGAGACCCGCCGAGCCGCAATAGACAGTTCGCCCCGCTGGCGATATATGTTGATGCGGAAACGGTCCGAGCCCGGCAAGTCGTGCGCCACGTCGATGCTGCCGTGTATCTCCAGGTAGACCTTCTGCTTTTCCGTCAGCAGTTCCAACGCCATCTTCTCGATCTGTTCGCCGTCGAGGGCCGGACTGTTGGCCGGGGACAGGCTACCTCGAATGCGAATATGCGGTGGCGAGCCGGCCTTAAAATGCAGATCGGACGCTGCCGTCTTCACCAAGGCCTTGAAAAACTTATTGAGCGTAGGTTCGCTCCTGCGGCCATGCTGGTCGTGCTGGTCGATAGGCTGCCGTTCAAGTGCACCCACGGGATCACTCCTAGTTCATAACCGTATCGCCACGCTGCGGTCGGCAAGGTACTGCTTGATCTCGGCCACCGTATAGCTGCCGTAATGAAAAATGCTTGCCGCCAGCGCCGCGTCGGCCTTGCCGGCAGTCAGCACTTCGTATATATCCTCCGGCCCACCCGCCCCGCCGCTGGCGACTACGGGGATACTCACCGCCTCCCTCACTGCGCGGGTTATTTCGACATCGTATCCGGCCCTGGTGCCGTCGGCGTCCATAACGGTCAAGACAATCTCGCCGGCTCCAAGAGCCTCCACGCGTCGTGCCCACTGGACCACCTCCAGCCCCGTCGCGACCCGGCCGCCGCTGATGTATACCTCCCAGGTTTCTTCGCCGTCCTTCCATACTCGCTTCGGATCGATGTTCACCACCGTCGCGCATCGGCCGAACCGGCCGGCGATCCGCGTTACAAGTTCCGGCGTTCGCACGGCCGCCGAGTTGATGCTGACCTTCTCGGCGCCTGCCTGCAGCAATGCGGTGGCATCTTCCAGCGTACGAATGCCACCCCCGACGGTAAAAGGCATGAAAACCACTTCCGCCACCTGCCGAACCACCTCCAGCATGATGTCGCGCCCTTCGTGGCTGGCGGTAATATCAAGGAACACCAGCTCGTCGGCTCCTTGGACCTCATATCGGCGAGCTACAGCCACCGGGTCGCCTGCATCCTGGAGGGCCAGGAAGTTAACGCCCTTGACAACTCGCCCGCCCGTCACATCCAGGCAAGGGATAATTCGTTTGGCAAGCATACTTTCAATTCAAGGCCAGAAAATGCATTCTACTCACCCGGCGCCAGGACACAAGCGCCGAAATCAGCAACTTGCAAGAGGCTGGCCGGCAAGCGGCAACGGGCGGTCGCCCCTCGCTTGTCAGCCCGGTCTGTGCTAACTTCCGCCGTGATAATCCCCGAGCCTATTGACGGGCCTTGCCGGGTGGCTATGCTTAGGGATTGGAAGTATTTGTTTCCAAGAGTCCCTAACAGCAATGACTCGTCGCCCCAAGGCTCCGTGTCGGAGCGGGGAGGCAAGGGGGGGGCGAAGCAGGCAACCCTGCCTTTTTTGCCGATGCCCCCTGACGACGCCGGATGACCTGAAAGCAAGCCGATGGCGTGGGCATTCCATTATGGGCTGTAAACTATGTATCTAAACCATGTAAAGGAGATAGTCATGAGATGTGCAATTGCCGTTGGCCTGCTGCTAGCCACTGCTGTCTTTACGGGCTGCCAGCAACGGAAAGGAACGCAGGTCTCGCCGTTGCCATTGGAGACGCCGCCGGGCGATCTGGTATTGACTGAAGCCGACGAAGTGCCGCCCCCGCCCGACGAGGCCGTTCAGCAGGTGCCGATGGACCGGACCTCAGCGTCTTCACCGCCTGCACTTGCGCCAGCTCCCGCGCAGCGAATCCACATCGTTCAGCCAGGCGAGACCCTCTGGCGGATTTCCGGAATGTATTACGGAAAAGCCTCACAGGCCAACGTGCGGAAAATCACCGACGCCAACCCGGGCTTGAACCCCGACAAGATCGAAATCGGCCGCAAGCTCCTGATCCCGGATTGACGCATAGGCCGTGAAATAAAAAAAAGGAAGAACCGATGCGCGGGCCGCATCTTCCAGGGAATGAGCAGGCGAACTGAAAAAAACAGGCTTGTTGCCGCCTCATTTCTCGCACCCCGCGTATCGCTGCTGGCACCCTTAGGATGACAGGCGAACCGGAACTTCAGACACCCGTGCAATACGTCAAGGGCGTCGGCCCCGTGCGGGCCGTGCAGCTCGCCCAGCTCGGGATACAGACCGCCGAAGATCTGTTGACCTACTTCCCCAAACGGTTCGATCTTCGCCGGCAAGTACAGGCTATCGGTACCGTCCACGACGGCGAAAAGAACGTCACCATCGCCGGAGAGGTGATCGAAGCACGATACGTGCCAAAGCGGCAACGGCCATACTTCGAATGCAGCATTGATGACGGCACGGGGTCGATCACCGTCAAGTGGTTCCACGGAGGATACCTGCGAAACAAGATCGCCCCGGGCGTCACCATCGCCGTAAGCGGCGCCGTCAGGATGTTCGACGGGTTCCTGCAGTTGATCAATCCCGCCCTGCAGATTCTCTACGACGTCTCCGGCGTGGACCTCGATTCCAACGAGCTCTTGCCTGTGTACCCGGCCGGGGCAAAGCTCAGCAGCGGGCATATCGCCTCTATAATAAAGAAGGCCCTGCCGACACTGCTGCCGTTGGTTGGCGAGTGGCATGACGGTGCGTTCCTGAGCCGGCGAGGGCTGCTCGACCGCCGGTCGGCCATCGCCGCCATGCACCACCCGGAGGACACCGACCACTGGAAACAGGGCCGCCGCCGCCTGGCCTATGACGAGTGCATGCTGATGCAGCTAGCCCTGGCCGTTCAGCGAGCCAGCGACATTTCCAGACCCGCTCACGCAATGGAGGCAACCGCAGCCATCAACGCACGAATTCGCGCCCGTTTCCCCTTCCAGTTTACCGCCGCACAAAACCGAGCCGTCGTCGAGATCTCCGCCGACCTGGCCAGACCCCGGCCGATGAATCGGCTGCTCCAGGGCGACGTCGGGGCCGGCAAGACGGTGGTGGCCCTGTACGCCGCCCTGACCGCCATTGCACATCGCAAGCAAGTAGCCCTAATGGCCCCCACGGAAATCCTCGCCGCCCAACACTACCGCAAAGTCACCGGCTTCCTGGCCGGCTCTCGCGTGCGCATCGCCTTGCTCGTCGGCGCCCAGCCGGAGAAAAGCCGCCGATACCTCCTGGCGCAGCTAAAAACCGGTGAAATCGACTTGGTCGTCGGCACCCACGCCCTGCTCGGGAAAAAGGTCAAGTTCAAACAACTCGGCCTGGTCATTGTCGACGAGCAGCATAAATTCGGCGTCGATCAGCGAAGCAGCATCCGCGGCAAGGGCTACGCGCCCCACTACCTGGTCATGACGGCCACGCCCATCCCACGAACGTTGGCACTGACGGTCTTCGGCGATCTCGACGTCTCCACCATCGACGAATTGCCGCCGGGCAGGGGCAAGACGCAAACCCGGCAAACAACCGCCCGCAACATGCCGGAGGTGCTTCGCTTCGTTTGCCAGCGACTGGCGGCCGGCCAGCAGGCGTACTTCATCTACCCGCTTGTCAACACGTCGGAAAAGACCGAGTTGAAGGCCGCCATCTCCGCCTACGAACAGCTGCGAGACGGAGAACTGTCGCAGTTCAAAGTCGCACTCGTCCACGGACAGATGAAGGCCGAGGAAAAGGACGACGTCATGAACCGCTTCGCCGCCGGCGAGATACAGGCACTAGTGGCCAGCGTCGTGATAGAGGTGGGCATCGACGTGCCCAACGCAAACGTCATGGTCATCGAACACGCCGAGCGGTTCGGGCTCGCCCAGTTGCACCAACTCCGCGGCCGAATCGGACGTGGGCGCCAGGACGCCGTTTGCTTTCTGGTCGCCTCGGCCGTCAATCCCATCGCCAAGCGCCGGCTGGAGATCTTGTGCCAGACCGCCGACGGGTTCAAGATTGCCGAGGAGGACCTGAGGCTCCGCGGACCTGGTGAGTTCTTCGGCACCCGCCAGCATGGCCTGCCGGAATTGAAGGTGGCCGACCTCATCGAAGATTTCGAACTGCTGCGGCTTGCCCGCCGCGACGCATTCGCCATCGTCAACGAAGACCCGGCCCTTGCCGCACCCCATCATCAGGCACTCCGCCATGCGGTCATCAAGACGTACGGCGGACGCATGGGGTTGATCACCGGAGGATGAACCGGAGGATGAAAAAATGATTATAACCGTCCTGCGTCCTCTACGCGGAAGTCCTCTAGGTGCTTAAAGCGAGAACAGCCAAACAAAAAGTATCCGGCGTGTCCTGACTGAGCAGGGCACGCCGGATCGGAGCAGGAACAAGCGATGATAAAATAGCATCATCAAGCTGCCGTGCGACGATGGTTGACTCAGAATTCGTACTTGACCTGAATTCCGAGCGAGCAATCCGCCCTGGCGTTAGCGATGTTGCCCAACAACCCGTATATGCCGGTGACGGTCAGGCGGTCGTTGACGATCCAACTGGCTGATAAGGCGTGCCAATTATCTTCCCTGTCCACAAGAGTGGCAATCGTGCTGTAGGGGTTGTTCTTCTCACGAAATTCGTAGGCGAGGCAGATATTGTCCAGAGGCAGACAGGCGACATTGCCCTCGAAGGTTAGGTTGTGCTCGCCGCCAAAACCTAATAAGCCCAATTGCGAGGCATTGCTGTATCGCAAGCCGCCGGTAAGGATGACGGGTCGGCCGAAAGCAAGCGTCGGAAACATCTTCGAGGCGGTTAGCGTGTAGTCCACGCTGTTGTCTTTTTCGTAGCCAATGCTTTTGAGCGCGCCGCCTAGGCTTTTATCGATTCCCTTGATGGCGTCGTTGTACTTAAAGTGAACTCCCGCCGTGACGGCCGGCAGCGGCAGGTCGAAGCTGTTTTCCGGGAGGATGTTGAAACGGGCGTTGAAGTGGTGCAATTGGACGTGGTCCCGACCCATGTCCAGTCCGGCCTTCGCAATGTCGTCGTATAGAGAGCCTGTGTCCAGATAGTTGTACGCATACCCAAGCTCCAAACGATTCCAGAACACTTGGGTGACGGAAACGACCTGCAGCTTCTTACTGCCCATATTGATGAAAGTGTACGCCGCCGAGGGCAGTGAAGAACAAACTTCCCCTGGGGTTCCGGCATTGCAAAGGTACGCCATAGGCGTGATAGCGCCACCGGCGTAGCCTTCGATACAAAGGAAGGGCAATGGCGGGGCCTTGGCCGGCGCAGCCGAGCCGGCCGATGCTTCAGGTTCACTTCCCTCGGTTGACATATCACCGGCCCAAGCCGGTAACGCCAGTGTCGCGAGGATCATGCAACTCATCACCAAAAGTCTTGCATGTGTTGCCATTCTTGTGGCTCCTTGCTTAAGACTATTCCTCAGATACATACATTATCCACGACCATCGTGGACTGCCCGACGATTCTATACAGTTTCCAGACCCTGTCAATACTGTTTGCGGTTCTTTTGGGCCGACATTTCCCATATGGATTTCTGCCCACGACCATCGCGGGCCTTTTCGATGATTTTATCACCTCTCCGGACATCGTAAAGCTCTTTCCGGACGCTAGCAAGCAGGCATTGGCCGCATCGGGCCGTGATCCTACCCGAAACTCACCTTCAGTCGAGCGTTGAAGGCATGCATAGACAGATCGTCCCTGTCGGCCCCGCGTCCTCCCGCCATTTCGCCGTGTGCCTCCGTCATCCCGGCACCGGTTCCTGCGGCCTGAGTCGCCGAATGCGTTCGAGGATGCCCCCGAAGAGCGACCTTGCCGCTTTCACCAATTGCATTGTCCAATCATGCCGTCCGTGACATCGAGAAAAGCCTTTGTTCATGCGGTCAAACGATTCTCTCTTATACACAAAATAGCGTCTTCATCTGGGAAATCCGGGCTAAGCATCCTTGACAAACCCGACAAACCGACAAGATAATCCCTTACGCTGATTGGACGGTTTTTTTCGACACACTCGGCACACCATGAAGACGGAAATCTACAAAGTACAAGACCATAACGTGGCCTCGGCGGCCGCACGAGGAGCGGAAGTGTTGGCAGGCGGCGGCCTGGTGGCGTTTCCCACCGAGACCGTGTACGGC
>JABMQG010000550.1 GCA_013203365.1 Planctomycetota bacterium
ACTACTTATGATGACGCACGACGAGCTATTGCAGGGTACTGAACGGCTTATCATGAGCAACTATGGCCGCGTGCCGGTGGCGCTGGTGAGGGCGTCCGGCGCGAAGCTATGGGATTCCGCCGGTGCGGAATACATCGATCTCTTCGCTGGCTTTGGCGCCGCCGTCGTTGGGCACTGCCACCCGGCCGTCGTCGCGGCTATTAGGAAGCAGGCCGGCGAGATGATGTGCGTGGGCAACCTTTTCCACTGGCAAAGCCAATTGGCCTTGGCCGAGTCGATTATCGGTCATGGCTTCGATGGCCGGGTCTTCTACTGCCACAGCGGCGCCGAGGCGAACGAAACGGCCCTCAAACTTGCCCGCCGGGCCGCCGGTCTGGGCCGGTTCAAGATTATCAGCTTCACAGACTGTTTCCACGGCCGGACCATGGGTGCCCTGAGTCTGACAAGCCAGCGCAAGTTCCACGACGGCTTCGAGCCGATGCTGCCGGGTTGCGTCTACTTGCCCTTTGGCGATCTTGACGCCGTCTCCGCCGTCATAGATGACCAGACGGCCGGCATTATCGTCGAGCCGATTCAGGGCGAAGGGGGTGTGAACGTGCCGACCGCCGAGTTCATGCGGGGTCTGCGGACTTTGTGCGACGAGCACAGTCTGTCTCTGATTTGCGACGAGGTGTGGACCGCGCCTGGGCGGACCGGCAAGTGGTTCTGCTATCAGCACTACGGCATTGAACCGGATATTATGACGTTGGGCAAGGCCTGCGGCGGCGGGGTACCTGTGGCGGCGTGCGTGGCACGCAAGGGGCTTGATGCCGTTTTGACGCCCGGCAGCCATGGGTGCACTCTCGGCGGCAACCCGGTCTGCGCAGCCGCCGGTGCAGCCGTGTTCGAGACGATCCAGCGGGAAAACCTGCTCCGCTCGGCCGTCGAAAAGGGTGCGAGGATCGAAGAAGCCATTCGCGCCGCCAACATCGCCGCAGTCAAGGACATTCGCGGCAAGGGGCTTATGATAGGCATCGAGCTGGACCGTGAGGCGAAGCAGGTCTTTGCCGCCTGCCTCAAAAAGGGTGTGCTCGTAAACGCGACCGCAGGCAACGTCGTTCGACTGGCCCCGCCGTTGACCATCAGCGAAGACGAACTTGACCGGGGCCTGGCCGTTGTTATCGAGGCGATGAAGTAGCAGGTTCTGACATGGTTGTCGGGCCGATTGGGCAGCGGTAAACTGCTTGAGGCAATACGGCGATAGGTATAGTAAGCAATGGCTACAGTCGAAAAACACAAGGCAAAAAAAGTCAAACTCTACATGGACAACTCGGCGACGAGCTTTCCAAAGCCGGCCGCGGTAACCAAGGCGATGGTGCGGTTCGCCGACCGGTGCGGGGCATCCGCCGGGCGCGGCGCGTACGCCGAGGCCCGGGCGTGCGAACAGATGCTCGCCCGGTGCCGGCAGCGTATCGCCAGGCTGATCAACGCTGAGGGCCCCGAGTGCATCGTCTTTACGTTGAACTGTTCGCATGGGCTGAACATAGTCATTCGCGGGCTGCTGAACACGGCCCGCAAGGCCCACGCCATTGCCACTGCGATGGATCATAACAGCGTTCTTCGCCCGTTAAACGCCCTGGTCGAGCAGACCGGCCTGCGCACCACGCTCGTGCCATGTGACGGCAGAACCGCCTTGATGGACGGCGACGATGTACGCCGGTCCATTCGGCCGGATACGAAGCTCATCGCTTTGGCGCACGTGTCCAATGTAACCGGCACGGTCCAGCCGGTGGGGGAGGTCGCGGCCATAGCCCGCCAGGCGGGTGTGCCGTGTTTGATCGACGCGGCACAGTCGGCAGGTCGCATCCCCATCGACGTACAGCGGCTGGGGGCCGACTTCATCGCCTTTGCCGGCCACAAGGGTTTGCTTGGCCCGTTGGGTACCGGCGTGCTCTACGTCCGGCCCGGGGCCGAGGATATGATGCCAACCATGCACGAAGGCGGCACGGGCACGGTCAGTGAGTCCGCCACCCAGCCGACAGGCATGCCGGATAAGTACGAGGTCGGCAGCCATAACGCAATCGGCATTGCCGGGCTAAGCGAGGCGGTCGCCTGGCTGCTTGGACGCGGCGTGGCGAAGCTTCATGAGCATGCGTTGGCCAATTGCAGGCGGTTTCTCACCGCCGTCGAAGGCGTGGATGGTCTTACGGTCTATGGGCCTAGCCTGGCCCAATTAGCGCACCGCTCGGACGTCTTCAGCGTTCGCGTCGCCGGTTACACGCCATACGAGCTGGCCGAGGCCCTGGAGCGGCAGTTCGGCATCCGGACGCGGCCTGGCCTGCATTGTGCCCCGCTGGCGCACAAGACCATCGGCACGTACCCGGAAGGGACCACCAGGTTGAGCTTCGGCCCGTTCACCACTGCCGGCGACGTCGCCCTTGCCGCCAAGGCCCTCGCCGCCCTGGCCGCTACGAGCCGGGTGAGGGCGCCAGGCCGTTGACGGCCCGGCGTCATCAGGAGAGTTCCATGTCAGTTATCGCGATAATCCCGGCCCGAATGGGCAGCACTCGGCTGGCAAACAAGCCGCTGTTGAAAGAAACGGGCAAGTACCTCATTCAGCACGTGGTCGAGCAGGTTCGGAAGGTCAAGGCCGTGGACCGTGTGATCGTGGCTACGGACGACGAACGCGTCGTCGCCGCTTGCGGTGAGTTTGAGGCCGACGCCGTGATGACCCGGCCGGACCATCCCAGCGGAACCGACCGCATAGCCGAGGTGGCTGACCGAATCGGCTTGGCTGACGACGCCATCGTCGTCAACGTCCAGGGCGACGAGCCTGAAATCTCCCCACGAAGCGTCTCGGAACTTATAGAATTGCTCGGGCGGTCCGACGATCCCATGGCGACCTTGGCCACACCCCTGCGAATCGAACTAGCTGAGGATCCCAGCAAGGTCAAGGTCGTTTTCGACTTGAACGGTCGGGCATTGTATTTCTCGCGGGCAAAGATTCCATACGACCGTGATAGCTCAGGCGAAATGGCCCACTACTTGCACCTAGGGGTGTACGCCTACCGCGCGGGATTTCTCAAGCTGTTCACCACGCTGGGGCAGACCCCAGCCGAGCTGGCCGAGAAGCTCGAACAGCTCCGCGCCCTTGAGCACGGG
>JABMQG010000551.1 GCA_013203365.1 Planctomycetota bacterium
GGCTGAAGCAGCGCCCGCAGCCGCCAAGCCGGAGGCGAAGACGGAAGCGAAAAAGGCGGCACCCAAGGCCGAGCCGAAAGCGGAAGTAAAGGTCGAGGTCGACAAAGAAGTTGATGCCGCTGCGAAGGTTGACGCCGAAACCGAAGCCAAGGCGGCAGCCGAAGCGAAGGCCAAAGCGGAAGCCGAAGCAAAAGCCAAGGCGGATGCTGAATCCAAGGCCAAGGCGGAGGCCAAAGCAGACGCAGAAGCCAAGGCCAAAGCGGACGCAGAAGCCAAGGCGGTAACCGAAGCCAGGAATAAAAGAGAGGCCGAGGAAGCAGCTGTTCGGGAAAAAAGAGCCCAGGAGCGCGAAAAGCGTTCGGCCAAGACCCAGGCGGCTCCTGATGAGGCCGTTTCCATGACCCCGGCAGCTGAGCAGAAATCTGAACTGGACAAAATGCTGGAAAGACTCAATCGGATTCATCGAAGAGCCGTGTGATAAGAATTATATTTTATGAAATTGGTAAGCGCCGGGTGTCGTGAAGATCTCTCGATCCGGTCCTGCCATCAAACATAACGAGGAGGAACCTTCTAATGTCAGAAGAAAAGCAAAAAAAAGAAGTCAAGGTCAAGGCGCCGAAAGTTGCCGACCCTGTTGCGGCTTCCATTGATGTTGCAACCCAGGAAATGATTGCCCGTGCTCAGGAACTGGGTATTGAAACCATTTTTGACCGGGCCGTAACCATGAAAGCGTGCAACATCGGCGCTCAGGGGACCTGTTGTAAAAACTGTTCCATGGGGCCCTGCCGGCTTCCATTGCCCAAAGGTGGCATCGAAGGCGATGACGACCGCAAGGGGCTTTGCGGCGCAACGGCCAATACCATCGCGGCCCGTAATTTCATTCGCATGATCGCCGGTGGTGCCGCGGCGCATTCTGACCACGGCCGTTGCGTGGCGGAAGTCTTCATGTCCGCAGCCCGTAAGGAAACCGATGCCTATCAAATAAAGGACACGACCAAGCTGTTGTCCATGGCACCTCACCTGGGCGTCGCAACGACTGTTGAGGTCGACGGGGAAGAAAAGGACAGGGATATCGACGAGATCGCGCTGGAAGTGGCCGAAAAAGCCTTAGGCGAGTGGGGCAAGGTCGAGGGCGAACTGCTTTACATGAAACGAGCCCCGGAAGCACTTTATGAAAAATGGAAAAAGGCTGGTGTGCTGCCTCGCAATATCGACCGTGAGATCGTCGAAATCATGCACCGGACGCACATGGGCGTCGACCAGGATTACCGCAACCTGATTAAGCAGGGGACCCGGGCTGCTCTGGCGGACGGCTGGGGTGGATCGATGCTGGCCACCGACCTGCAGGACGTTTTGTTCGGGACCCCGTATCCCATTCAATCCGAGGCTAATCTGGGCATCATGAAAGAAGACCATGTCAACATCATTGTACACGGGCATGAACCGGTGCTTTCCGAGATGATCGTGGCGGTTTCTCAGAAGCCGGAAATTATCGCGTATGCCAAGTCCAAGGGCGCCAAGGGGATACAGCTCGGCGGCATCTGCTGTACAGCCAATGAAATCCTTCAGCGGCACGGCATTCCGGCGGCAGGGACCTTTCTGCAGCAGGAGTTGGCTATTATCACCGGCGCCTGCGATGCCATGGTGGTCGACATCCAATGTGTCATGCAGAATCTGGCCAACGTGGCCAAATGTTTCCATACCAAGCTGATCACGACCCATCCGATCGCCAAGATGGAACAGGACAATGTGATTCACATCGAGTTTGACGAGCATCACGCTATATAAGATTCGGAAAAGATCATCCGCATGGCCATCGATAATTTTCAAAACCGGGGCACGGAAGTGATGATCCCCAAGCATAAGGCTACCCAGATCGCTGGTTTCGGGGTCGAGTCGGTTCGCTATCATCTGGGCGGAACCTTTCGCGGCGACTACTACACCTTGAACGACAACATCATCAACGGCCGTATCCGCGGCATCGCGGCGGTGGTAGGATGCAACAACGCCCGGACCCGGCATAACGAGGGCCATATCGAAGTCGTCAAGGAACTGCTCAAAAACGACGTCATCGTCCTGACCACCGGGTGCAATGGGATTGCCTGCGCCATGGAAGGGCTGCTGACGCCCGAAAGCGCCGCGGTTTACTGCGGGCCGGGTCTGGCCGAAGTGTGCGAGACGGTCGGGATTCCCCCGGTTCTTCACTGCGGATCGTGCGTTGACAACAGCCGACTGCTTCTGGCCGCGACCGAGGTGGTCAAGGCCGGTGGTCTCGGCACGGACATCTGTGACCTGCCGCTAGCCGGCAGCGCCCCGGAATGGATGAGCGAAAAGGCCA
>JABMQG010000552.1 GCA_013203365.1 Planctomycetota bacterium
CCTCCAACGCGGCTTCTACCAGATTTTCCAGGACGTGTCGCTGCAAAATCTGCCGGTCCTGTTTTGCCTGGACCGGGCCGGCCTGGTCGGAAGCGACGGCGCCGTTCATCACGGGATAATGGACCTGGCGTTCATGAGGCCACTGCCCGGGATGACGTTGATGGCACCAGCCGACGCCGCGGAACTGGTTGCCGCCATCGACTGCGCGTTTTCGCTGGATGGACCGGCTGCCATCCGTTACCCGCGAGAAGAGGTCCCGGACAAACTGCCCGGGCCATGCCCTGCTTTTTCGCCGGGCCAGGCGAGGGTGGTGACCGAAGGCCAAGACGGCGCGTTTCTGTGCTACGGCGCCACAACACGGCTGGGCTTGGCGGCGGCTCGGCTGTGTCAGCGGGACGGGCTGGAATTGTCTGTTGTCAGCGCCCGGTTCGCCAAGCCGTTGGATGAGGGCCTGATCGAACGGCTGTTTTGCGCAGACAAGTGCGTAGTGCTTTGCGAAGATCACGTACGGGCCGGCGGATTCGGGTCGGCTGTGCTTGAGTTGGCTGTTGAGCGGGGCTGGCCGACGCGGAAGGTTCGACAGGTGTGCCTGCCGGATCAGGTAATCTACCATGCCAGCCGGGCACAGCAATTGACGCAAGCGGGTCTGGACGCCGAGTCGCTCGCCGGGGTAGCCCGAGAACTTATCGGCGGGGCCGGCCGGCCGGCCGGCAGACTGGCCCAAGCAAGGGAACAATGAGCACTGCCATTGCCGTCGATTTGCAATAAGAAGGCCAACTGGATGAAAGCCAAACGTATCTTGGTTCTGTACGGCGGGTCGAGGACCCAATCAAATGAGATAATCGCCCCGGTGCTGGCCCTGCTGCGCGACCTGGCCGAGGTCGTGGACGTTACCGAGGCCTCAAGTGGCGACCCTATCACCCCGGGCTTTGCTGACATTGCGGTGGTCTTGGGTGGCGATGGCACTTTCTTGGGTGCCGCCCGTCGGCTGTTGGGCTCGGGAATCCCGGTGGTCGGGGTAAACATGGGTCGGCTGGGTTTTCTCACCGAATTCTCCACAGATGACTTCGGCGTCAGAACCCGGGCTATCCTCGCCGGCGAACTGGTTACGCTGCCTCGAATGATGCTGGACGTACTAGTCAGTCGTGCCGGCAAGGTCTGCTTCGCCAGTTGCGCCATGAACGAGGTAAGCATCCTGGCCGGTGAGCCATTTCGTATGATCGAGCTGAGCGTTCGCCATAACGATGTGGATGTCTGCACCTTTGTTGGAGATGGGCTGATACTGGCGACGCCAAGCGGCTCCACGGGGCACACCCTCTCCGCCGGCGGGCCTATACTAATGCCGGGTATGAGGGCGATGGTGATGACGCCCGTGGCCGCACATACCCTCTCGATACGCCCGCTCGTGATGGACGCCGAGCACACTATCGAGGTTCGGCCGCTACGTTCGAATCCGGGCACCACCGCGAGCATCGATGGGCAGTTACGCTGTCGGCTGGTCGAAGGCGACGTCGTGCAGGTCTGCGCAAGTGCGCACAGCCTGCCATTAGTTCAAAACCCGGACTGGCCATTTTTCCGTACGCTTATGACCAAGCTGCAATGGGGCCGCAGCCCTCATCACGGCATTGATTGATAACGAACACGGAACCATTCTGATATTTTTTATTTCGCTGCGGAGGACAAGGCGATGGAACGGCTTGCCGGTGGCATGAAAGTCGATCCGAGGTTTCTAACCGAGCAAGGCCGCGAGGTCTTCACCGGCAACGAGCTTCTCCTGAAAGGCTGCCTGGAGGTCGAAGGCGGCGTGCATCTGCTGGGCGGATACCCGGGTAGCCCGATCAGCGCGTTCTTCGATTCGATCCTTCAAATACAGGACCTGCTTAACGCCAAGGGCATTCGGGCCGTTATCAATAACAACGAGGCCCTGGCCGCCGCCATGCTGAACGGGTCGCAGGTGGTAGGCGCCCGCGGGCTGATCTGCATGAAATCCGTTGGCGTGCACGTAGCCGCCGACGCATTGGCGCTTGGCAACCAGGCCGGCGCCCACACCGACGGCGGTGCCGTGGTCATCTATGGCGATGACCCTTGGTGCGACTCCACACAGGTTCCCGCCGACAGCAGATACATCTCCAAGCACCTGTTTATCCCGGTAATCGAGCCGACCAACCCGCAAGAGGTCAAGGATTACGTGGACCTGGCTTTCAAGGTCTCATCTGGAGCGGAGCTTTACAGCGGCTTCATCCTGCCGAACAATCTGGCCGACGGCGGCGGCTCGGTGGACTGCCGGCCCAACCAGTTCCCGACGATGAACACACACCGGCGCAAGATGTTGGAGACAGCCGCCATCGACACCGACAAGTTCGTCCTGCTGCCGCCCAAGACCTGGTGGCAGGAGCAAA